>NZ_JBSQIC010000014.1:0-58031 GCF_055108615.1 Tangfeifania sp.
AAAAAAGTCAAAATATTCAAAAAAAATCAATATAAGATAAAAAAGGGAGAAGGTTCAGAAAGCGGGAGAAAAGAAATATGGGCATCAGGAAGCATACTTGATGGTAATTCCTCTGGACGGTTTTTTAGAGATTACTTATCAGGACGTTATGAAACTGATGGTTTGGGAGTACTTTATAAGGTTTATGGAATTGGTGATGATAAATTTGATTTCAGATATTTTACAGGGCCAAAAAGACCTGGTGCGACAAAAGGTAAATATTACCAAGGAGTACCAAATAGCCAATTGGAAAACTTAGATGCAATCAAAACTTCTCCTATAAATAATTTTTATGATTTAGCTGGAAGTTTCGGAAACTGTAGACTTGAAGGTGGTGCAGATTTTAGGAGTGGTAAAAAGCCAGAAAAGCTTTTAAATATAATTCTAAATTATTTTTCAAATGAAGGAGACTTAGTGCTTGATAGTTTTTTAGGTTCAGGCTCTACATGTGCAGCAGCACATAAAATGAAAAGAAAATGGATAGGGATTGAGTTAGGCCAACAAGCTTATTCACATTGCATACCAAGATTAAAAAGCATTATTGAAGATAAAGATAATACTGGGATCACTGCCGAAGTCAACTGGCAAGGCGGAGGCGGTTTCAAATTTTACACCCTTGCACCAAGCCTCCTGCAAAAAGACAAATACGGTAATTGGATAATTGAAAGTAAGTACAATTCGTCGATGCTGGCAGCGGCCATGGCTAAACAAGAGGGTTTCAAGTACCAACCTCACGAAAGCTTTTATTGGAAACAGGGTTTTAGTACCGAGCAGGATTTTATATACACCACTACACAATTTATTACCGTTGAAACCCTCGACCGTATTTACGATGAAATGCAACCCGGCGACAGCCTGCTTATTTGTTGCAAAAGTTTTCAAAAGGAATGCAAAGGAAAATACAACAACATTACCATCAAAAAAATACCGCAAATGCTACTGGGCAGGTGCGAGTTTGGCAAAGAAGATTACAGCCTGAATATCGTAAACCTGCCGGTTGATGAAACCGAACACGAAAATGAACCCGAAGAAGATATCAGCATTCAGGAAATAAACGAAGCAACGCAGAAAAAAACTGAAACCAGGCAAAAAACATTGTTTGATTAAAACCGCAAAACTATGATACATAAATTAATATTGAAAAACTTCAAACGCATCAGGGAAGAGGTTTTTGAGTTCAACCAGTTCGATTTAATTGTTGGTGCCAACAACAGTGGAAAAAGCACCGCATTGCAAGCTATGGCAATATGGCAATATTGTGTTGACCAGTTTCGCCTGTCAAAGAAAAAAGGCAGCCGGGGCATACAGGTTGTTTTACCCAACTTTACAGCGCTTCCGTTGCCTGAGTTTAACCTGTTGTGGACCGACCGTACCGACCGCGAATACAAAGAAGACAAATCAAAAAAAGGGGGCAAAGCTCAAAACTACATCTATATTGAACTGGATGTTTACTGGCGTGATGAAAACAACAAAGAACTGAATTTTTGTGTGCTTATGCGCTACCAGTCGCCACAGGCTGCATTTGCCATACCCAAAGAGGGTTGGACCAACTTTAATACTATTAGCAGTTCACCAGGCTTTCCACGCGTTGTGTATGTTCCCCCATTTTCCGGGTTGGAACCACATGAGCAGTGGATGGATGACGGCAACATCAGGCAGCAAATTGGAAAAGCTCAGCCGGGTTCGGTTCAGCGAAATTTGCTGTTTAGAGTTAGTGACAGGGAATGTATACCTGCTAAAAAAAATGATGAATGGAAAGAAATTGTTGCAAAAACCAATGAATGGTTTGGTATTGACCTAAAGATGCCTGAATACGAAAGGGGTATAAGTACCGAAATTGCGTCGGAGTATAAATTTAATAAGAAAACGTTCGATATAATCTCAGGGGGAAGTGGTTTCCATCAAATACTTACACTCCTGGCCTTTACCTACGGTTACAAGGAAGCTACAACCATTCTGTTCGATGAGCCCGATGCCCATTTACACGTGAATTTACAGCGTCAGATTGTAAACTATTTTAAAGCAAATTCAAATAAACAATTCATTATTGCAACTCACTCGGAGGAATTCATTAAAGGAGTGGATATATCTTCCATCATATCAATTCTTTCCGGCAAACCTAAACGGGTATCATCTAATCATGAAGTATTAAATGCTCTTAGCGACATTGATAACATGGATATCGTTCGGACGAATGAAAGTCCTTATATTTTATATGTTGAAGGTGAAGATGACGAACGTTTGTTGTCGAACTGGGCTAACATTTTAGATAAGAATGAAATGTATCAGAAATTTTACCCGTATATTCTGGGTGGTTCCTCGAAAAAGGAAATGAGAGAAAAAGCCGATATACATTACCGGGCGTTAAAACAAATTAACCCGAATGTAAAAAGGGCAATTATATTAGATTACGACAACGATGATGTAGCAATTCATCCCGATCCCGCCCAAGCTGTTTTAAATGAATGGAAACGAAAAAATATCGATAACTATTTATTGGTACCTGATGCCTGGAAACGGGCAGTGGCAAAGATTTTAAATATTAAGAATCAAAATGAGGATTTGTTTTTTCAACCTTATACAAAACTAATTGATGATTTCTTTGCCAATGAAAATTTAAGCTTGCCTCCAAATGCAAAATGGAAAAACGTTAATGCTTCCATATTTAAGGTGTTGGACGGTAAAAAGTTACTTTTCGAAAATGAAGATTGTCTGTTTGAACAAATCAGGGATGAAAGCAAAAACCAAGTCAAAATTAACCGGCAATCGATATCAAATGCAATGAAACCTGAAGAAGTGCATGAGGATGTTGAAAACTTCTTTACTAATCTTTCCAAAATAATTGATAGTTAAACATGAACAATATAGCTCAATACATCAAACAACGCCTGTCACTCCGTGAACCTTTGCAGGTTTCTTTGGATATTCTGGCTCAACTTGCTGAAAAACTCAGCTTACAAAAAGAGGTAGATATTAATACAGAGCTGGAAAAAGTAACAGCCCAATTTCCAACCTGCACTGATTTTGAAAGGGAATTCCCTTCAATGGCCTTTTCAATAGCAACAGGGGTTGGAAAAACCCGCTTGATGGGCGCATTTATAACTTATTTGTATCTTAAAAAAGGAATCCGCAATTTTTTTATTCTTGCTCCGGGAAGCACCATTTACGAAAAATTGATTGAAGATTTTGGCAATCCTGCATTTCATAAGTATGTGTTCAATGGTATTTCAGAGTTTGTACACAATCAGCCACGTGTCATCACAGGCGACAATTATGCGCAGCAAGGGCGTTTATATAGTGAGCAGGAAATTCGTATCAATATTTTCAATATTCAAAAATTTAACCGCGACACTACTGAAGCAACAAGAGGTAAAGAGAAAGGTAAATTGCCTAAAATCAAACGGCTTTCGGAGTATTTGGGGCAAAGTTACTGGAATTATCTTTCCAATCTCAATGATTTGGTTATCCTGATGGACGAAGCTCATCGCTATCGTGCCGATGCCAGCATGAGAGCTGTTAATGAGTTAAAACCTGTACTGGGACTTGAACTTACTGCAACGCCTTTTTACGGCAACAACATCCCGTTTAAAAACGTAGTTTACGAATATTCCCTTGCACAAGCACTTGCCGATGGTAAGTATGTTAAAAGTCCTGCCATTGCCACACGCAAAAATTTGAATACAAAAGGCATGTCCGACAGTGAGATAGAAATCATCAAAATGGAGGATGCCATCAGTATTCATCAGGATACAAAAAACGAGTTGAAAATATACGCCAACAACAACCAGGTAAAGCAAGTTAAACCTTTTGTATTGGTTGTTTGTCGTGATATTTCCCATGCCAATGATATTTATGAATACATCAATTCCGAATCGTTCTTCGATGGGCAATACAAAGACAAAGTATTGCAAATTGATTCATCAACCAAAAACGACGATTACATTGCCCCGCAATTCCTAAGCCTTGAAAACCCCGGCAACCAAATAGAAATAGTAATACATGTGAACATGCTTAAAGAAGGCTGGGATGTAACCAACTTGTACACGATTGTGCCATTACGTGCTGCAAACGCAAGCATTCTGGTTGAACAAACTATCGGACGGGGGTTACGGTTGCCTTACGAGGGTAAACGTACCGGAGACGATAAAATAGATAAACTGACTGTAGTGGCTCACGAAAATTTCGAAAGAGTTATCGAAGCTGCACAAGACACCGATTCTGTTTTAAATAAAATGAACTTTATTGAAATTGATGAAGATGATTTAAAAGAAGAATCCAGGGTTGTTGTTTCCAAAGATACTACGCAATCATTTTTCGATAAAGAAGAAACTGAAATAAAAAATATACAAGAACCGGAGATAAAGCAAAAGGCTCAAAACTCACTTGATGCCAAAAAGGCCATTATTACTGCCCTCCCTGATTTTAACTCATTACCGGAAGTAAGAAAAGTTGAAGACCTTAACAAGGAAGAAGTGAAACGTAAGGTAATGCGTAAAGTTGAACAAAACCTGAAAAGCGGGCAGTTGAACATGTTTGCCGACGATATTGTCAATGAAGCAGAACAGGTTTATGAAAAAATGGTAAGCGAGTACAAACGTAATATTATAGAAATTCCACGTATGGATTTGGTTCAGGGAGAAGTAAAAGTGAACTTTAAACCATTTGACCTTAACGTTGCCGGAATTAATTATACTGCATTAGAGCAGGAAATTATCCGCATGGATTTAAAGGATGGTCGGAATGTTGAAACCTTAAAAGCCAAATCAAGTGGTTCTTATGGCAATCCGGTAAAACTAATTATTGCCGAATTGATTAATTATCCTGAAATTGATTACGATGAAAACGCTGATTTACTATATCATTTAGCCACACAAGCTTTTGAGGCATTACAAAGCAATATTCCCGATGATAAAGAGCTTAACCTGACTGTATATCAATTTAAATCTGCTATAGCCGAAAAAATCTACAATCAAATGAAGCAGCACTTTAAATTGTCAATGCCCGAATATATTGCACCAAAAGTTTTCCCGTTTGTTCGTATTGAACCCTGGAGTTTTTCAGCATTGGTAAACAAAGGCTATCGTGATTACAGAGATATTGTCAGTCCAACCAAAGATGTTCCCAAATATGTATATCGTGGTTTTGAAAAAGCCTGCCATTTTGAATATAAATTTGATAGCAAAGCCGAACAAGACCTATCGTTTGTATTAGAAAATGATAATAATGTGATAAAATGGCTTCGTCCGGCACCCAATCAATTCCGTATCTATTGGGATAACAATTCCAAACGCTATGAACCCGATTTCATTGCCGAAACTAACGATACGATTTTTATGATTGAAGTCAAACGCTCCGACCAAACAGAAGAACAAAGTGTGGTTGCAAAAATGGAAGTTGCTTTGCGATATTGCAAATACGCAACTGAATATACAATTCAAAATGACGGTAAGTCATGGTGCTATCTGTTAATTCCGCATAACGAAATAAGCCGTACTTCAGGGTTTAAATATTTATCAGAAAAATTTATAA
The DNA here is from genome assembly GCF_055108615.1 of Tangfeifania sp. Lineage (NCBI taxonomy): Bacteria > Pseudomonadati > Bacteroidota > Bacteroidia > Marinilabiliales > Prolixibacteraceae > Tangfeifania > Tangfeifania sp. Next base: position 5,569 of record NZ_JBSQIC010000014.1, read on the forward strand.
AGAAGTAAAAGAGAAAAAACATAAGCACGGATTTCGCAGGAAGCATTCCCTTGGTGGAAATCTTAGCGGATGATTGGAAAAAAGTCATTGACAGAAACAGAAAGAAATAGGTGGCGTTATAATAAACTAAACGATTAAAAGCATGAAAAACATTTACTTACACCTCGAAGAAATCAAAAAAGAGAGCCTGGTGTTTTATGTGCTGATAATTGTAAATTATTTTACCGATTAAATATGGCAGATTCCGAAATATTACTCTATCAAACCGAGGACGGGCAAACAAAAATTGATGTCAGGCTGGAAGAAGAAACGGTTTGGCTTTCGCAGGTTCAAATGGCAGAACTTTTTCAAAAAGAACGTTCGGTAATTACAAAACACATTAATAACATTTTTAAAGAGGGCGAACTGGAAGAAGAAAAGGTATGTGCAAATTTTGCACATACCACTCAACATGGTGCTGTTAAAGGAAAAACACAAATCAAAAACATAAAACTTTATAATCTCGATGTAATAATTTCAGTAGGTTATCGGGTAAAAAGTCATCAGGGAACAAAATTTCGCCAGTGGGCAACCGCACGATTAAAGGAATACATTGTGAAAGGTTTTACCATGAATGATGATTTATTGAAACAAGCAGGTGGCGGAAACTACTTTGATGAATTATTGGCACGCATCCGTGATATCCGCTGGCGCGGAATTGTAATCCGTGCTTTTGATGCACGGTACAGATTGAGTCTTAGGTATCCCTTATGGGGCATATCCGCACCAGCGCGAGACCAGGCTTGTGTCATAATTGAATAAAGGGCCCGGCTACAAATAGCTGGACCCTCGGTATTTTTGTTTAAACACGTTGTGAAGCAGTGTCATTTTATTATTTAATCTTCCCTGAAATATTCTTTGCTCGCGTTGCAAATAGGGCACTTGTAATCATCCGGTAAATCTTCAAAAGGAGTTCCCGGGGGAATTCCGGCGGTTGGGTCACCTTCCTCGGGATTATATTGGAAGCCGCAAATGCTACAGGTAAAGGTGTTTCCACTTTTTTTAAATTTATCTTTATTACTCTTTTTATTCTCTTTATTTTCAGCAGCTTTATCTTCAGGTTCATCATCTGCCTCTTTCTCTTTATCCAGCTTCTCTTTTTCGATATAGGTTGGTGCATTTTTGGGCGATAGCATTTTAAATTTCTCGCGGTAATATTTGTAAGTCAGCGGATCATCGTCTGAAATGACATCGCTGTCCTTAACTTCGCCAATTATTAACAGGTGTGTGCCAACGTCGTGGGTTGAAATCACTTCGCAGTCGAACCAGGCCACTGCAGAATCGAGAACGATTGGTGTACCGGTTGCGGCTGTTTTGGTTTCCACTTTTTGGAACTTATCCATGTCATCGCTCGACATAAATCCAAACTCGCCAATCAGTGAAGAACTGGTTTCTTTACTTAAAACCGAGAGCGAAAATTTTTCACTATTCAGAATTTTATCAATTGTTGCATTTTTTTTATTGCAGCTAATGGCAATCCGGGGTGGCTCAGCGGTTACCTGAAATGCGGTATTGCCAACATAACCAGCTTTTTCGCCGTTGGTTTCGGTAGCAATTATATACAAGCCGTAAGATAATTTGTGAAATGCTTTATATTTCATACTATTTAAATTGTTTGTTTTTATTTTAAAGGTATAGTATGTAACCTGCCCGGCTACGCTGGTCAGGCGGGCTCGCATGTATTTTAATCATCATCTTGGGGGCAAATGTATTACACGCTCGTTTCATACTAACAGAATTTTATTTTTACATTTATAAAAATAACTAAATTTAGCTGATATGAATAAGATAGCTTTACTTTTATTGCCGGCATTGTTATTTGCTGGATGTTTCGATGTTTCAGCAAAATACCCGTTGATTGTTTTGCCTCACGGGGGAGTTCACAGCGATTTTACAACCTGTTAAATCACTGAAAGTTGAAGGAAAACCTTTCGATTATGAAATTTTTGATGCACTTCCCGGCGGGCATTCGTTTGATCGTATGAACACAAAAACCGGCAAGGAAATTCGATTAAAAATACACCGGCACCTTGCAAAATACCTCAAGCCCGGAAAGCCAATTAATTCTTTAAAAGAGTTGCAAAAAGCGGCTTATAAATTTTAAACCAGGAGTAAAAAATGTTGTTGTCTCTGTTAATGAAATAAATGATACAGAAGCAAGATCCATAGGTTTTTTTATCCCGGATAAAAAATTTGTCTCAAAAAGGGAAACATTTCAAAAAATATTCCTAATTTGGTACGGAATTTACAAAACATGGACGAACAGCCTTAAATCAAAGAACATGTCAAACCCAAAAAACAACATTCGGTACAAAGTTTTCATTGTTGAAGACAATAAACTCTACGCACAGGTTCTCAAAAAACAGCTTGTTGATAACCAATACCAGGTAAAAGTTTTTTACAATGGCAGAGATTGCATCGCACAGCTCGATGATCAGCCCGATGTAATTACGCTGGATTATACACTCCCGGACATGACCGGGCAAGAAGTATTAAAGGAAATCCAGAAGAAACTGCCTGATACGCATGTGATAATTATTTCGGCGCAGGAAAGCATTAACACGGCCATTGAGCTGATGAAAAACGGAGCTTACGATTACATTATGAAAGCTCCCGATACGCGTGAAAAACTGACCAATATTATTAAAAACATCTACCAGTCGGACCAGTTAAAAGAGGAAAACACCCGGCTGAAAGATGCAATTAAAGAACGGTACCATTTCCGAAAACTGATAAAAGGAAACAGCCGCGAGATCGACCATATTTTTAACCTGATGGAGAAAGCCATACAAACCAACATTTCTGTTTCTATCTGCGGCGAAACGGGGACTGGCAAGGAGTTGGTTGCCAAAGGCATTCATTATAATTCTCCACGAAGCAACAAGCCGTTTGTTGCGGTAAACGTATCGGCAATACCCGAAGGTTTGGTCGAGAGTGAATTGTTTGGACATGAAAAAGGTGCTTTTACCGGCGCTGACTTCAGAAAGACAGGAAAATTCGAGCTCGCTAATTCCGGGACTTTGTTTTTGGATGAAATAGCTGATTTGGATCTGAATATCCAGGCCAAACTTTTGAGGATTATTCAGGAGCGTGAAGTTACGCGCCTGGGAGGAACTGAAGAAATTCCACTCGATGTCAGAATACTGACCGCGACTCACAAAAACCTGTCCACACTGGTTTCTGAGGGTAGTTTCAGGCAGGATTTATATTACCGTTTGCTTGGGTTGCCAATAGAGCTGCCCCCGCTAAGGCAAAGAGGAAACGATGTTATTTTGCTTGCCAAACATTTTGTAAACGAGTTCTGCAAAGAAAATAATATGCCTTCCAAAAGCATTCCGGATGAAACCAAACAACTTTTACTTAACTATAATTATCCGGGAAATATCAGGGAATTGAAAGCAATTATGGAGCTGGCCTGTGTTATGACCAACAGTGACACCATTAAGCCGGCTCATTTAAATATGAGTGTTGAAGAGAACGTTCAAAATCTATTGTCGAACGAGAGAACGCTCGAAGAATATAACCATGAAATTGTTCAGTATTTTTTAAATAAGTACAATCAAAACGTAAGGCTGGTGGCCTCAAAACTCGGAATCGGAAAATCTACAATTTACAGGATGCTCCAGAAAAGGGAGCTGGCATTTAATTAATAAAAGCACATTATTTTGCATTTTGCTAAATTTTAATACATTTGTAACGCAATACGTTCTGTATTGCTTGTGTGTTTGGGGGTTTATTTAAGGGCAGCTTTTGAGCTGCCCTTTTCGTTTGCAAAGAATTACAATACAACACTTCAAAATTTCATTTATGTTACTTATTTTCGTGGTGATTTTTTTGGGAGAGAATTATTCATATCTAACAACGGATGGCTCAATCTGGTAATGAGGAAATTATAATAGTTTATGTGATTGGCACCTTCGCCATGGTTCTGCTTGCAGGTGTCATATTTTTCTTTTTTGTTACCTACCAGAAACGATTGTTAAAGAAAGAACTCGAAATTAACAGGATGAAAGCCGAGCAGCAGGAAGAAATTCTCAGGAACATAATGCATGCGCAGGAAAAAGAAAGAAAACGAATTGCTCAGGATTTGCATGATGAAGTTGGAGCTATGCTTTCGGTTGTAAAGATGAATGTTGGAAGGATTGAAAGCAAATCAACCGACGAAATTCCCCAAAAACTTGCTGGCGAAACCAAAACCTACCTCGGTGATGTAATTACCCAGGTGCGACGTATTTCACGGGCATTGATGCCACCATCACTTGAAAAACTGGGACTTTCATTTGCTCTCGAAGAACTGGTAAACTGGATTAATAAATCGGACCAGGTAAAAGTTGATATAGAAGAAAGCGGGGAACCGTTCCGTTTAACTCCCAAAAAAGAATTGTCCGTTTTTCGTATTGTGCAGGAACTAATCAACAATGCCCTTAAGCATTCACAGGCTAAGTGCATTTCTGTTAAAATGCGTTTTACCCCAAATTATATGGCTGTTTCGGTTGCCGATAACGGGATTGGGTTTGAACCTGAAAAGCTAAAAAGTACTGGTTTGGGGCTCAAAAACCTCGAAAGCCGCGCCCAAATGATGGGGGCCGATTATAAAATGAAATCATTTCCCGGTAACGGAACTTTTGCAATATTGCGAATAAAATCCAAAGCTGATAAAAAATAATTTAACAATGGTTACCAATCAAAAAATTGACCTTGTTATTACCGACGACCACAAACTTTTTCGGAAAGGACTTAGTTCATTATTGTCTGATTTTGAGTTTATTGGAAATATTTATGAAGCTTCAAATGGTATAGAGTTACTTGAGTTGCTGCAAACAGTTGATTCAAAACCTGATATAATTTTACTCGATCTGCAGATGCCTGAAATGGATGGAATAACCGCCAACAATGAATTAAAAAGAATATTCCCGGATATTAAGGTGATAATTCTTACCATGGAAGATGATGCCCAGTTTATATTGTACATGATAAAGCAGGGCGTTAACGGGTATTTAATGAAAGATGCCGACCCGGATGAACTGGCAGCTGCAATTAAAAGTGTAATCGAAAAGGATTTTTATTTTTCAGATAATATATCGCAGTTAATTTACAGGAACCTGAATAATAAAAAGAAGAAGAGTTCCGGTTTATTTATCCATAAATTCACTCCCCGCGAAATTCAGACGCTTGAATTAATTTGTAAGGAATATACTGCGGCCGAAATTGCAGAAGAAATGAATTTGAGTGTGCGGACTATCGAAGGATACCGCAGTAACCTCCTCGATAAATCGGGAGCCAAAAATATTGCGGGACTCGTAGTTTATGCCCTTACAAATGATCTTGTAAATTTAGAATAAAAAAAAGGGGTCCCGGCCAAGAACCCCTTTACGGATAACCCGTAAGTAAAATGCTCCTAAAGTTATCTTATTTCACGAGAGAGAGAGAGAAGTTGTTTAACGGATTGTGTGAAATTTTGATAATTTGGAATGGAGCATAAAATGGTGTGCCCAAGTTTACATTATTGAGTATTTGGATAATGCTTTTATATTTTCCGTTGTTTTTCATTAATTATCACTTACTTTTTGTAACAGCAAATTTCACGATTTCGAAGGTTTAAAAAAAGAGTATTTCTACGGGAAATTACATGTGCGTAGTTTTACGGTATTTGATACGTGGAACTACGCAGGAATTTCAAATATTATGAAAAATAAAAGGCTGTCCAATTTAATGAACAGCCTTTTATTTATAAGCTTTTAGCAGGTTACTTTATATTTGCCTGTGCTGCCGCAACGCGTGCAATTGGCACACGGTAAGGCGAACAGCTAACATAGTCCATTTTAACGCTGTCGCAGAACATAACCGATGAAGGTTCACCACCATGTTCTCCGCAGATACCGATTTTTAATTTCGGTTTCACACTGCGTCCTTTGTCAACTCCCATTTTTACTAACTGTCCAACACCTTCCTGGTCGAGTACCTGGAACGGGTCGTTTTTCAGAATTCCTTTTTCAAGATAAACGGGGAGGAATTTTCCTGCGTCATCGCGTGAGTACCCAAAGGTCATCTGGGTAAGGTCGTTGGTTCCGAATGAAAAGAATTCGGCCACTTCGGCAATTTCATCGGCAGTAACCGCAGCACGTGGAACCTCAATCATTGTACCTACCAGGTAATCAACTTTGGCGCCTTTTTCTTCGAAAACTTTTTGTGCGGTTTCATGGATAATATCAGCCTGAAGTTTCAATTCTTTTACAGTACCAATGAGCGGAACCATAATTTCGGGACGGGCATCAACTCCTTTTTGTTTCAGGTTAACAGCTGCCTCAATAATTGCCCGCGCCTGCATTTCAGTAATCTCGGGATAAGTGTTTCCGAGGCGACAACCACGGTGCCCAAGCATTGGGTTGAATTCATGTAAATCGTCAACCAAAGCTTTTACGGCCTCAACAGAAATTCCCATTTCCCGGGCCATTTCTTTCTGGTTAGCTTCTTCGTGTGGAACAAATTCATGTAATGGCGGGTCGAGCAGGCGAATTGTAACACCAAAACCAGCCATAGCTTCTAAAATTCCTTCGAAGTCTTCGCGCTGGTATGGAAGCAGTTTTTCAAGTGCTTTGCGTCTTTCCGGCTCGTTGTTCGCCAGTATCATTTCGCGCATGGCCATAATGCGGTCGCCTTCGAAAAACATGTGTTCTGTGCGGCAAAGGCCAATACCTTCGGCACCAAATTTCCGGGCAACTTTCGCGTCATTCGGAGAATCAGCGTTGGTACGCACTTTCATGCGGGCAAACTTTTCAGCCAAATCCATGATTTTAGCAAAATTACCGCTCATTTCAGGATTTTTGGTATCCACTTTTCCTTCGTAAACTTTTCCGGTTGAGCCGTCGAGCGAAATCCAGTCGCCTTCTTTAAACTCTTTCCCGTCAATAGTCATTACGCGGGTTTTGTAATTAATTTTTACAGCGCCTGCTCCTGAAACGCAGCATTTACCCATGCCTCGGGCAACAACGGCTGCGTGAGATGTCATTCCTCCTCGAGCGGTTAAAATGCCCTCGGCAAGATGCATGCCTTCAAGATCTTCGGGCGAAGTTTCTACACGAACCAGAATAGATACCGGATATTTGGCTGTTTCGTCGGCAAAAAATACTACCTGGCCTGTAGCGGCACCTGGTGAGGCGGGCAATCCTTTTGCCACCACATTCGCTGATTTAAGTGCAGAAAGAACAAAAACAGGGTGAAGCAGCTCATCCAGTTTGTTGGCATCGATGCGCGACAGTGCTGTTTTTTCATCAATTTTTCCATCTTCAAGCATGTCAACGGCTATTTTAGCCATTGCAGCACCGGTGCGTTTCCCGTTACGGGTTTGCAATAACCACAATTTACCTTCCTGAATGGTAAATTCCATGTCCTGCATATCGCTGTAGTGATCTTCCAGTTTTTGCTGGATTTCATCCAGTTCTTTGTATAATTCCGGCATTGTTTCTTCGAGCGACGGGAATTTGGATGCTCTTTCTTCTTCACTTATCCCTTGGAGTTCAGCCCATTTTCTTGAACCTGAAAGTGTAATTTCCTGAGGTGTGCGAATTCCGGCAACTACATCTTCGCCCTGGGCGTTAATCAGGTATTCACCATTAAAAATGTCTTCCCCTGTTGCGGCATCGCGTGTAAAAGCAACGCCAGTAGCCGATGTGTCGCCCATATTTCCAAATACCATTGCCTGCACGTTAACGGCAGTTCCCCATTCGTCTGGGATTTTTTCCATTCTGCGGTAGTAAATTGCGCGTGGATTATTCCAGCTTCCGAATACAGCTGCAATTGCTCCCCAGAGTTGTTCCCACGGGTCGGTAGGGAAGTCTTTTCCGGTTTCTTTTTTTACCGCTGCTTTAAAACGTTTAACCAGTTCCTGCAAATCTTCAGTAGTGAATTGCGTATCCAGCTCAATGCCTTTTTCTTCTTTTAATTGTTCAATGATCTTTTCAAAAGGATCGCTCTCTTCTTTGCTTGCCGGTTTCATTTCCATTACCACATCACCGTACATTTGAATGAAACGACGGTAAGAATCCCATGCGAAACGGGCATTCCCCGATTTTTTTGCAATGCCTTCAACAGTATCGGCATTCATGCCGAGGTTCAGGACAGTGTCCATCATTCCGGGCATTGATGCGCGGGCACCCGAACGAACTGACATCAGACACGGATTATCCTTGTCTCCAAACTTTGTGTTGGTCAGTTTTTCAACCTGGGCAACGGCTGCCTCTACCTCAGGTTTAATTACTTCAAAGGTTTTTTCCTGTCCTTGTTCGTTATACATTGTGCAAACTTCGGTAGTAATTGTAAACCCCGGTGGAACAGGTACACCTATTAAATTCATTTCCGCAAGGTTTGCCCCCTTGCCACCCAGCAGGTTTTTCATATCAGCCTTACCTTCGGCCTTGCCGGCACCAAAAGTATATACATGTTTTGCCATAAGAAATTATTTTTATTTGTTACTGAATAAATTTCATAAATATTTCGGGACGCTAAAGTAACTTAAATTTTTTATAATTAAAACAGCCCGTAGCTATTCCATAACAGGCTCTGTCCCATATTCAACAGAAATATAAAGGAAAACAGATTGTCATATTAAAAAATTGTAAACAAACTTTCAGTGAAATTTAAAACTTTTTGGTATTTTATTCGGAAAATTCATGTTAAACTGACATTTTGAAAGCAGGCATCCATTTGGTTTCATTTTGTTGCTTTAAGGGTGGATGGAACTATTTATCATTTTGAAAATGAAGTATTAACATTCTTTAACTTTGGTTTCAAAGTGTTAACTTAATTCTGTCGTATTTTTGTAATAGTATTTGAGGTTAATGTTTTTTTTCATAGAGAATAGATTTGGTTAGGTTAGAAAAACAGGGGTGATGATTCGCTCCTGTTTTTTTTGCTTACTGCCAAAAATGCACCTCCATCCGTCATTTTATGCAATTATTTCATTGGTTTTATTGTCGTGTGCGACATTCTGTCTTTCAGTTGTTTATGGATTGTTATTTGTGGTTGAAAGAAAAAATCAACGATTATGAATTTAAATAATTTTACGATAAAAGCACAGGAAGCCATCCAGCATGGTTTTCAGATTGCACAAGGGAATAACCAGCAGGCAACTGAAACTGGTCATATTTTGAAAGGGCTCACACATTCAGCTGAAAATGTGGTGGAGTTTCTGTTAAAAAAACTTGGCGTAAATACTTCCATTTTTCTGCAGGCATTGGATAAAATCATCGAATCGTATCCGCGTGTTACCGGGGGCGATCAGTACCTCTCTTCAACCGCCAACCGGGTTTTGCAAAAATCGCTGGCACTGGCCCAGGAGATGGGCGACCAATACGTTTCGGTTGAGCATATTTTGCTGGCACTGCTCGATGCCAATGATTCAGTTAGCCGGTTGATGAAAGATAACGGCATTTCAAAAAAAGATTTGCAAAAAGCCATTGAAGAGCTTCGCAAAGGTTCAAAAGTTGACAGCCAAACGGCAGAAGACAAGTTCAACTCTTTGAACCGTTTTGCAATGAACCTCAACGAACGCGCCCGTACGGGTAAACTCGATCCGGTTATCGGCCGCGATGAGGAAATCCGCCGCATTTTGCAAATTCTCTCCCGGCGCACTAAAAACAACCCCATTTTAATTGGAGAACCCGGAACGGGAAAAACTGCAATTGCCGAGGGGCTGGCTCACCGTATTGTTCGTGGCGATGTGCCGGAAAACCTGAAGACAAAACAAATTTTTTCGCTCGACATGGGCGCCCTCATTGCCGGCGCAAAATACAAAGGCGAATTTGAAGAACGCCTGAAAGCTGTGGTTCACGAAGTGGTGAATTCCAACGAAGAAGTTATTCTTTTTATCGATGAGATTCACACGTTGGTGGGAGCCGGGAAAAGCGAAGGGGCAATGGATGCTGCCAATATCCTGAAACCTGCGCTTGCCAGGGGCGAACTGCGCGCAATTGGTGCAACCACTTTTAACGAGTATCAAAAATATTTTGAAAAAGACAAAGCGCTCGAGCGCCGTTTCCAGGTGGTTCATGTGGACGAACCGGATACCCTGAGCGCCATATCGATTTTGCGCGGTATTAAAGAACGTTACGAAAGCCACCACAAAGTGCGCATTAAAGATGACGCGATTATTTCGGCCGTTGAACTTTCGCAGCGGTATATTTCTGACAGGTTTTTGCCCGATAAAGCCATCGACCTGATGGATGAGGCAGCTGCAAAACTGCGTCTCGAAATGGACTCGGTACCTGAAGAACTGGATGAAATTGAACGTCGTGTAAAACAGCTTGAAATTGAACGGGAAGCTATTAAACGTGAAAAAGACGATAAAAAGCTGGCCCAGTTAAGCGAAGAAATCTCAAATCTGAAAGAAGAACAATCGCGGTTAAGGGCAAAATGGGAAAGCGAAAAGTCGGTAATTAACGCCATTCAGAAAAAGAAATCGGAGATTGAAGATTACCGTTTTGAAGCTGATGATGCCGAACGGCAGGGACTTTATGAAAGAGTGGCCGAGTTGCGGTATGGAAAAATAAAGGAAGCAGAGAATGAAATTGAAAAACTGCATAAAGAGCTTCAGAAAATGAAAGAGGGCGAAAGCCTGATTAAGGAAGAAGTGGATGCTGAAGATATTGCAGAAGTTGTAGCTCGCTGGACGGGGATTCCGGTTGCCAAAATGTTGCAGAGCGAGCGCGAAAAACTGCTGCACATGGAAGAAGAGTTGCACAAACGCGTGGTTGGCCAGGATGAAGCCATTGCTGCAGTTTCCGATGCTGTACGCCGAAGCCGTGCCGGCCTGCAGGATGAAAAACGTCCCATTGGGTCGTTTATTTTCCTGGGCTCAACAGGGGTGGGAAAAACAGAACTGGCCAAAGCACTGGCCGAATACCTGTTTGACGATGATAATATGATTACGCGCATCGATATGTCGGAATACCAGGAGAAATTTTCTGTTACCCGGCTAATTGGAAGCCCTCCCGGTTACGTGGGATACGACGAAGGAGGGCAACTTTCGGAAGCAGTGCGCCACAAACCTTATTCAGTGGTGCTTTTCGACGAGATTGAAAAAGCGCACCCCGATGTTTTTAACGTGCTTTTACAGGTGCTCGACGATGGCAGGCTGACCGACAACAAGGGACGAACCGTTAATTTTAAAAACACAATTATTATAATGACCTCCAACCTCGGTTCGCACATTATTCAGGAAAGTATGGAAAACCTGTCAGACAAAAACCAGGAAGAAGTGCTGGAAGAAACACGCCTGAAACTACTTGATTTACTGCGCAAGTCAATCCGGCCCGAATTTCTGAACCGAATTGATGATACTATTGTTTTCACGCCACTGTCGAGAAAAGACATAAAGGAAATTGTCCGGTTACAGTTTAACCAGGTAATAAAACGGTTATCGGGTACTGATATTAAAATTTCAATTTCTGAAAATGCCGTTGATTGGCTGGCACAGGCAGGGTACGATCCGCATTTCGGGGCACGCCCTGTAAAACGGATTCTTCAAAGAAATGTACTGAATGAATTGTCGCGTAGAATACTTGCCGGCCAGGTTGATAAAACAAAACCCATTGAGATTGATGAAAAAGAGGGCAACCTGATATTTAAAAATTAGGTGCAGAATAAGGTGCCCTGGCTCTGAAAAAGTCAGGGCATCTTATTTTAACTTTTTACAAGTCGTTTAAATAGGATGTTAATTCCTTTGTCGCCCCGTTTAGTTCTTCTTCAACCTGGGTAAGCAATCCGGGAATCGGATCAATCTGATTGTTTTCAGCCAGAAGCTGAATTCTTTTAAGGGTTTTACCGGTTTCCTCCATGCTGAAAATTAATGCCGACGATTTGGCCGTGTGCGCCTCTTTTGCCAGGTTGCTTTTTTCATCTTCAGACAGAAACTGGTGCATATTTGCAATAAACTCCGGAACCTGTTTCAGAAAAATCTGAATAAGTTCTTTTTTAAAATCTTTGTCACCTCCCGAAATTTCTTCAATGTAACCAAGATTAATGTACTTGAAATTTTCGCTCATCTTCTATATTGAAATAGGGGCGCAAGTTAGTGAAATTATCCAAATTAATAATTCCATAAACGCTGATAAAATTCATGTAAAAGCTATTAGTGAATCCATAATTTTGCATTTAATTTGAAGGTGAAACCAAATAAATTCTTTTCTCCGGGGCTGAATTTATCCCTGTTCAGGAAACAAAAAAAAATGAATATGAAACTTACGGCACTGAATGAAATACATAAAAAGGAAGGCGCTAAAATGGTTGAATTTGCCGGGTATGAAATGCCGGTTGAATACAGTGGAATTAAGGAAGAACACCTCGCTGTGCGAAATTCAGCAGGCGTTTTCGATGTTTCGCACATGGGTGAATTTTGGATTAAAGGGCCTCATGCACTCGATTTGGTGAAAAAAATATCGTCGAACGATCCCACAGTTTTAAAGCCGGGGCAGGCACAATATTCTTGCATGCCAAACGGGCAAGGCGGAATTGTTGACGACTTTCTGATTTACTGTTTTAGCCCCGAAAAATACATGCTGGTTGTGAATGCCTCAAATATTGAAAAAGACTGGAACTGGATTAAAAACCAGAATGAATTTGGTGCTGAAATGGAGAACAGCTCGGATGAAATAAGTTTGCTTGCAGTACAGGGGCCAAAAGCAACCGAAATTTTGCAGAAACTCACCCCGGTGAATTTATCCGATATCAGGTTTTATACTTTTGAAACCGGTAGCATTGCAGGGGTTGATGATGTTATAATTTCGGCTACCGGATACACAGGAGCAGGTGGCTTTGAGTTGTACTTTAAAAACAAACACGCCGAAAAGGTTTGGAATGCAATTTTTGAAGCAGGTAAAGAATTTGATATTAAACCCGCCGGGCTGGGAGCCCGCGATACACTGCGGCTCGAAATGGGATTTTGCCTTTACGGGAATGATATTGACGACAAAACGTCACCAATTGAAGCGGGATTGGGGTGGATTACCAAATTTAACAACGGGCGTCAGTTTGTCGATCGCGACTTTTTAATGATGCAAAAAAAAGAAGGAATAACCAGAAGACTTCGTGGTTTTGTATTGAAAGAACGTGGCATCCCGCGCAAAGGATACCAGATTGTTAATTCAGAAGGAAACCAAATTGGCGAGGTAACTTCAGGAAGCATTTCGCCGGTTTTGAACAAAGGAATTGGCCTTGGTTATGTGGCCAAAGAGTACAGTGCTTTTGGAACACCCCTCTGGATTAAGGTGAGAAACAAAAATATCCCGGCTGAAATTGTGAAACTTCCTTTTATTTAAGCGTGTAAATATCCACATAAATATAAAAGCTGCCTTGCTGACTGCGGGGCAGCTTTTTCATTTTAAACGCTATTTGGTGAGCAGCTATTTATTCGACCGTTAAATTATAGCTCCATTTTTAAATTCTTTCCTGAAAAGTGGCTTTCTTTTTCAGAATCGAATAAATTTGTATGGCTTTACATTGGGGATATCAAAAAACGTTAAAACAGCAAAATGATTTTTATCAGTTTGCAGGCTTTCTTTACAATGTTTTATAACTCAATTTTAAAGCCGGTTTATTGATTTTTCTCATCTGCAAAACATAAATGAATGACGACCTTTGAAAAGGTGTTTTGCAAAAAAATAAATTTATTTATTCACCTTTAATAGTTGTTTGAAATTAAATGCGTTAAGGTTCAGGTTGTTGATAGCCAAATAAAATCACAACCTTTTAAAATGTGTTCCTGACGCGTTAAAAACTTAAAATTTTAATGAAATGAAAAAACACAATTTTTATGCAGGACCCTCCATTTTGCCTGAGTTTACCAAAAAAATGACAGCCGAAGCTGCATTAAATTTTGCCGAAACCGGTTTGTCGGTGATGGAAGTTTCGCACAGAAGCAAAGAGTTTGTAGCTGTTATGGAAGAAGCCCAAAACCTGGTAAAAGAATTGCTTCATGTTCCGGAAGGTTACTCGGTACTTTTTCTCCAGGGCGGAGCAAGCCTCCAGTTTTTAATGGTACCCTACAATTTAATGAATAAAAAGTCGGCTTACCTGAATACAGGCTCGTGGTCATCAAAAGCCATTAAAGAAGCCAAATTTTTTGGCGAAGTAGTTGAAGTAGCTTCATCAAAAGATACTAACTTTAATTACCTGCCCAAAGATTACACCGTTCCTGAGGATGCCGATTATTTCCATATCACAACCAACAATACCATTTATGGCACCGAAATTTTAAAAGAGCCCGACGTGAATGTTCCGCTCACTGCCGATATGTCGTCCGATATTTTAAGCCGCCCCATTGATGTGGCAAAATACGATGTGATTTATGCCGGTGCACAGAAAAATCTCGGGCCTTCAGGAGCCACACTGGTAATTGTAAAAGATGAGGCACTGCAACGCGTTGACAGGCCCATACCAACATTGCTGAATTACAAAACCCATATTGATAAAGGCTCGATGTTTAACACACCGGCAACACTGCCAGTTTTTGCTTGTTTGCAAACATTATTGTGGCTCAAGGAAAAAGGCGGTGTTGAAGCCATGGAAAAAATTAACATCGAAAAAGCCGGATTGCTTTACGACGAACTGGATCGCAACAAGCTGTTTGTCCCCACTGTGCCCAATCCCGAAGATCGTTCAAGAATGAATGTTACTTTCGTTATGGCACCCGACTATGCCGAACTTGAGAAAGGTTTTCTCGAATTTGCCACCCAAAAAGGAATGGTTGGAATTAAGGGTCACCGCTCGGTTGGTGGGTTCAGGGCTTCGTTATACAATGCAATGCCCTACGAGAGCGTGAAAGCCCTCGTGGAAGTTATGCAGGATTTCGAAAAAAATAAATAACTGGAAGATTACCCGCAACCAGGCACTTTAAGCAGAGGTTGCGGGGTTTTTTCTGCAAAAAACCTGATCTATGCAAAAAATTTTAATTGCAACCACAAAACCTTTTGCTCCGGAAGCAATAAAAAAAATTAAAAAGATTTTAAGTAAAGCAGATTCTGAATATAACCTTGAATTGCTTGAAAATTATACTGACCGGCAGGATTTGCTGAAAGCAGTTACAGATGCCAATGCATTAATTGTAAGAAGCGACAAGGTTGATGCCGATGTGTTTGAGGCTGCCCCAAAACTTCAGATTGTAGTAAGGGGCGGTGCCGGATACGATAATGTAGATTTGGACACAGCAACAAAAAAAGGTGTGGTTGTGATGAATACCCCCGGCCAAAACTCCAATGCGGTAGCCGAGTTGGCCATCGGTTTGGCGTTATTTGGTTTACGCGAAAAATTCAGCGGTAAACCCGGTGGAGAAATGCGGGGGCGCACCCTTGGTTTGCACGGGTTTGGTTATGTTGCCCGGAATGTTTTTCGCATAGCACGGGCTTTCGGAATGAAAGTTATTGTTTATACCCGCTACAGCAAAGGTGCCGCTGCAGCCATTGGTTTAAAAGTAACCAATTCGCTGGAGCAACTTTACGGGAAAAGCGATATTGTTTCCATTCATGTTCCGGCGCGTGGCGAACATATTAAATCCGTTAGTTACGATGTGTTGAAATACCTTAAAGATGGAGCTGTAATTGTAAACACGGCACGTAAAGAGGTAATAAACGAACCCGACCTGGTGAAAATAATGGAAGAAAAGCCCAGGATTAAATACATGTCGGATATTACACCTGACTGCGAAGATGTTTTTCAGGAAAAATTTGAAGGACGATATTTTTTCACGCCTAAAAAAGCAGGAGCACAAACCATTGAAGCAAATATTAACGCAGGAGTTGCTGCTGCCGAACAAATTATCGCTTTTTTTGAAAAGAACGATACTACTTATCAGGTGAATCGGAAAAAGCGAATGAGTGAATGGGTGATTTAGTAATTGAAGTAAAGAAGGCTTAGTACTGGCTGAAAAAATATATTTTTATACTTTAATGATCATTTCAACTTTTAATTATGGATACCAGTTCAACTTCATCTTTATTCGATTTTGAATCATTGGAACTTTACAGAAAATCACTTGATTACATTGATTTTGTTTATAAACTCATTGATCATTTCCCAAAAGAGGAGAGGTTTGGTTTAGCGATTCAGCTATCCAATGCGGCCAATTCTATCGCCTTAAATATTGGGGAGGGATATGGAGAATCGATACCTTTAGCTTTAAGGTATTTAAGAATAACCAGGGGGTCAATTCGGGAATGCCTGGTTAATTCATCCATATCGGTCAGAAATGGTTTTATCACTGAAAAAGATTATGCTGAATCAAGGCGACGGCTTACAGAATTATCGAGATTATCAGCAGGATACAGAAAGTATTTAAAACGAAAACTGAATAAGTAAAGTAATTATAGTTGTATATAAAGGAAATCTCAATGAGAATACAATTTCAAAAAAGTATTACACATTTACCCAATCGCTCAATTACACACTTACTCAATAACTTAATAACTTCAAAAATATGGCAATTGTAAAACCTTTTAAAGGACTCCGTCCACTCAAAAATATTGCAGAAGATTTGGCCTGCCTTCCTTATGATGTAATGAACTCGGAGGAAGCTGCTCAAATGGCCCGGGGAAAAGAAAATTCGCTGCTGCGCATTACCCGTGCCGAAATTGAACTGCCGGAAATTCAGGATATTCATTCTGAAACTGTGTATAACAAAGCCCGGGAAAACTTTATTGCTTTTCAGGAAAAAGGATGGTTGGTGCAAGACGATGAACCAAAATATTATATCTACGCACAAACCATGAACGGGCGCACGCAGTACGGTATTGTGGGTGGTGCAGCCTGCTCCGATTACGAAAAGGGAGTGATTAAAAAACACGAACTCACACGGCCCGAAAAAGAAGAAGACCGGATGGTACTTACGCGGTACCTGAATGCCAACATAGAACCTGTGTTTTTTGCCTACAAAGCTGTTCCCGAAATTGATGAGATTGTAAAAAGTGTGGTTGAAAATAACCAACCTGATTACGATTTTACAGCTGATGATGGTTTCGGACATCACTTTTGGGTGATTAATGATGTGGTCAAAAACCAGAAACTCGAACGGCTTTTTGCTGAAAAAGTACCCTGCACTTATGTTGCTGACGGGCATCACCGTACTGCAGCCGCCGCACGGATAGGGCTCGAAAAATCTGCCCAAAATCCTAATCATACCGGCAACGAAGAATACAACTTTTTTATGGCGGTGCATTTTCCTGACGATCAACTGCAGATAATTGATTACAACCGGGTTGTTACCGACCTGAACGGCCATTCAGAAGAGGGCTTTTTACAAGAACTGGCCAAAGGTTTTGAAGTAGAAAAAATGGGGCCTGAAATATTCAAACCATCACGTTTACATGAGTTCAGCCTCTATCTTTCCGGCAACTGGTACAAACTCACTGCCCGCAAGGGAACTTTCGACAATGACGACCCGATTGGTGTCCTCGATGTTACTATTCTGTCTAATCAGGTTATTGGTCCAATTCTCGGTATAACCGATTTGCGCACCTCAAAACGAATTGATTTTGTAGGTGGAATAAGAGGCCTGGGAGAACTGAAAAAGCGAGTTGATTCAGGCGAAATGAAAGCAGCTTTCGCGCTTTATCCCGTTTCAATGCAGCAACTCATTAACATTGCCGACAGCGGGAATATTATGCCTCCCAAAACCACATGGTTTGAACCCAAATTACGCTCGGGACTGGTAATTCACAAACTGGACTGACATGTAGAATATATATTAACTTGAAAAGGGGGCTGAGTATTTAGGTCCCTTTTTTATTTCCCAAACATTGCGCTGGCTGTTTTATTTTCCTCAAAAATCGCTAATTTCAGCAGTTTAAAACCAGAAATTATGGATATTGAAAAGATAACACTTGGCAGTATTTACAAGCGCAAAAAAACCGATCGCGATATTTTTCAGGAACTTATGCCCACCAAGGTAAAAGAAGTGCTCCTTGTGGCCACGCTTTACGATTCCTATTCAATTGTGAGGGAGGGCCAGTTCAGCGATAAAATTTTTGGCGAATACCTGCAGCTCAACTTATATGCAGCACCCCGGTTTACAAGCGTAAACACCAGGGAAGACGCACTGCTCACACTCGAACACCGCGATTTTGACCTGATAATTGTAATGGCCGGCCTCGATAAAGATGCAGCGGTTGAAACAGCACGTGAGCTGAGTCAGAGCCGTCCGCGGATTCCGCTTCTGCTGCTGGCAAATAACAATGCCGATTTAAGTTATTTCCAGGCCGAAGGGAGAAAACTGGACTTTATCGACCGGATATTTGTTTGGAACGGAAATTCCAACGTTTTCCTGGCCATGATTAAATATATAGAGGACAAAAAGAATGTAGCCCGCGACACGCAAAACGGGAATGTTCGTGTGGTACTGCTGGTAGAAGACAGCATCCAGTACTACTCGCGCTACCTGCCAATTCTTTACACCACAATTATGACCCAAACCCAGATTCTGGTGCAGGAAGATGCCAAAGACGAGTTGCATAAAATATTGAAAATGAGAGCCCGCCCCAAAGTGATCCTGGTTGATAATTTTGAAGATGCTGTACAGGTTATCAATAGTTACAGGCGATATATGCTTTGTGTTATTTCCGATGTCCAGTTTGAACTCAACGGGGTGGACGATGAAAATGCCGGAATTGAGCTGTTGAAGTATGCAAAAAGCAACCTGAAATACGCCATCCCGGTTTTGTTGCAGTCGCAGGACATTGAAAATGCAGAACGTGCCAAAAGTATTCAGGCCGATTTTATCGATAAAAATTCTGAAAGCCTTTCTATGGATATTCTGAACTTTTTGTACCGGCGCCTTGGGTTCGGGAATTTTGTTTTTAAAGGCCAGGACGGCAAACCGATAACCGAAGCTGAAAACCTGGTTGAATTTCAAAAAAAATTCAGGGATATTCCGGCCGAAGCATTGTTATATCACGGGAAAAGAAATTCTTTTTCAACCTGGCTGATGGCCCGCGGCGAAATTAATATGGCCGAACAGTTGCGGCCGGTAAAAACAGAAGACTTCGAGTCGGCAGAAGAGCTGAGACAGTTTTGCCTGGAGGTTTTTCAAAATGTAAGGTTCGAAAAGTTAAAAGGCACCATCGTGAATTTCGATCCCGCACTGGCCACATCAAACCGGTTGATTCACCGGCTGGCCAAAGGTTCACTTGGCGGAAAGGGAAGAGGCATTGCCTTTATTTGTAATTTCATTGAAAATATCGACTTTCAGAAACTTATACCCAGTTTAAATATTCGCATTCCTTCAACCACAATAATTGGCGCTCTTGAGTTCGATAAGTTTGTTGAAATGAATAACTTGTATGACGATATTTATTCATTAAACGATTATGAATCCATCCGGCAGCATTTCCTGGAGTCGGAATTTGACAGTAAAATCCGGGAGCGTTTAATGAACTATCTCGAACAGGTAAATAAACCACTTGCCGTGAGGTCATCCGGGCTTTTTGAAGATTCATTGCTGCAACCTTTTTCAGGCGTTTATGCAACCTTCTTAATTCCCAATAACCACCCCGATAAAAATGCGCGTTTCAATCAGCTGGAAACAGCAGTTAAACTTGTGTACGCAAGTATTTTTACCGAATCGTCGCAAGCTTACTTCGATGCCATTAATTATAAAATTGAAGAAGAAAAAATGGCAGTTGTTATTCAGGAAGTAGTAGGGCAGGAGTATAACAACAAATATTATCCGACAATTTCGGGCGTTGCACAATCGTATAATTATTATCCCATTTCCTACATGAAACCCGAAGATGGTTTTTCGGTGGCTGCTGTTGGGCTGGGAATGTATGTTGTTGGAGGTGAAAGTTCGTACCGTTTCTGTCCCCGTTTTCCTGCCATAAATCCCACGGCAGTCAGCGATCAGCTGCGCGATACGCAGCGTCATTTTTATGCCATCGATATGACAAAAAATGATTTTGATCTTGTTACCGACGGCGAGGATGCTGCTATTATAAAATTCAGGATTAAAGAAGCTGAAAAAGATGGTACGCTTGAGCATTCCGCATCAACTTACCTGATGGAGAACGACGATCTGGTCCCGGGAATTCAGGGCGAAGGGCCACGTGTTATCGACTTTGCCAATATTCTGAAATATGACTATATCCCGTTAGCCGAAACCCTCAGGCTGCTCCTTCAATTGTTTAAAGAAGCCATGGGGTCGCCGGTGGAAATTGAGTATGCCATTGATTTGGATGCCAAAGAAAATGGGGTGCCTACCCTCTACCTGTTGCAAATAAAACCTTTAATAAGGCTTGAACAACAAGTGGACATTGACCTGGGGGCGCTCGACGATGAAGGAGTTTTTATGTACACCGAACGAGGAATGGGTAACGGGGAAATTGATAGTATCAGTGATATTGTTTTTGTTGATCCTGAAAAATTTGAAAAGACTAAAACCCGTCAGATGGCTGGCGAAATAAATAAAATTAACACCCTTATTGAAAAAGAAGGCCGGGAGTATATTTTGATTGGTCCCGGCCGCTGGGGGTCGCGCGATCCTTACACCGGAATTCCCGTACTTTGGTCAAATATTTCGAAAGCTCGTGTAATTGTAGAAATGGGGTTGCCTGACTTTCCGCTCGATGCTTCTCTCGGCTCGCATTTCTTTCATAATGTAACCTCGATGAACGTGGGCTACTTCTCTGTACCTCATAATTCAAAAAACGAATTTTTAAAAATGGACATGCTGAAAGAGCAGGAAATTGTTAATGAAAGTGAGTTTATAAAACATATTCATTTTAAAAAACCATTGAAAGTTTTAATGAACGGAAAAGAACGAAAGGCACTTATACATTTATAGAGAAATGTTTTTATGTGTTGTATAACAGGAACTCCGAGGCTTCAGAGTGATAGTGCAGTAGATGTGTTAACAAATTTTAACCTGTTGTCAAATCATGGACTGAAACTTCGGCATTTCATTTTAAAATTTATCTTTGCCTATTGGAGAAAATGTTTTGAAAACTAAAAATTACAAATAATAAAAACTAAGAGTTTACTGAATTTATTATTATTTAAACCGTAACGTTTGTTACATAAAAATTTCAATCTTATGGACAATATTTTCTTTATAGTTCCAATTGCTTCGATTTTGGCTCTGGGCTTTGCCTGGTTTTTCTTTAAATCGATGATGAAGAATTCGGAGGGCACAGACCGGATGAAAGAAATCGCTCAATATGTCAGAGAAGGTGCCATGGCCTATTTGAACAGGCAATACAAAGTGGTTGCAATTGTATTTGTAATACTGTTTATATTGCTGACTATCATGGCCTACTTTAATGTACAGAATCCATTTGTTCCTGTTGCATTTCTTACCGGTGGTTTTTTCTCAGGCCTTTGTGGTTTTTTGGGGATGAAAACTGCAACATTTGCTTCGGCACGTACCGCACATGGCGCATCGCAATCGTTGAATAAAGGATTGCAGGTTGCTTTCCGCAGCGGTGCAGTAATGGGGCTTGTGGTAGTTGGGTTTGCATTGCTCGACATTGCAGCCTGGTTTCTGATATTAAATGAGTGGGTTTATACACCCGATAATATGGCCAACGGGCTACATTTTCTTGGATTAAACCTTGTACATGCACACCCTGAATATGTAACAGAGGGGATTATTAACAGTGCTGGTGAGCGGGTAAAATTAATCGAAATTACGGTAACCATGCTTACATTTGGTATGGGTGCATCAACCCAGGCGTTGTTTGCACGTGTAGGCGGTGGTATTTACACCAAAGCTGCCGACGTGGGTGCCGACCTGGTTGGTAAAGTTGAAGCAGGTATTCCTGAAGATGATCCGCGTAACCCGGCTACAATTGCCGATAATGTGGGTGATAACGTGGGTGATGTTGCCGGAATGGGAGCCGACCTTTACGAATCGTATGCCGGTTCTATTCTCGCTACTGCTGCACTGGGGGCATCGCTGCCTGCTCTGGTAATGAAAGATGCAGGACTTACAGCTTATCAGGCTGTGCTTGCCCCGATGATTGTGGCAGCAATCGGCATCATTTTATCGATTGTCGGTATTTTTATGGTTCGCACCAAAGAGTCGGCTACACAAAAGAACCTGCTCAATGCATTGTTGCTCGGTACCGGAGGCAGCTCAGCACTGGTATTGCTGGCAATGATTGGCCTGGTTATGCTTGGATGGGTAACCTGGGGCGTTTTCTGGGCTGTGGTAATTGGTTTGGCTGCTGGTGTTATAATAGGACAGGCCACTGAGTTTTTTACTTCCGATGAATATAAACCAACCAGAGGCATTGCCAAACAAGCCCAGCAGGGGCCGGCAACTACCATTATCGACGGAATTGCTGTTGGAATGACCTCAACCTGGATTCCGGTGGTAACAATTGTTCTTGGAATTATGGGAGCTTTCTGGGCATCAGGTGGCGCACAGCATTTTGCCATGGGAGTTTACGGAATTGGTTTTGCCGCTGTAGGTATGCTTTCAACTCTCGGAATCACTCTCGCTACCGATGCTTTTGGGCCAATAGCCGACAATGCCGGCGGAAATGCCGAAATGGCGGAGTTGGATCCTAAAGTTCGTGAACGCACCGATGCACTCGATATGCTGGGAAATACAACTGCAGCTACCGGTAAAGGTTTTGCTATTGGTTCGGCTGCACTTACAGCAATGGCACTTATTTCGGCATATATGGAAGAAGTTCGTTTGTGGTTCAGTAAAATTGCAAAAGCCGGCGAAGGTTTTGTTTCCAAAGGAGGTATGGATTTTTATATTGATGTTCCTGAGGGAGTTAACGGAATTGAAATTGCTTCTGCCTCAGTGAAACAATTTTCGGCAGCTTACGATATTACCCTGTTTAACCCGCTGTTTTTAGGTGGAATTTTCATTGGTGCAATGATGGCTTTCTTGTTTAGTGCACTTACAATGAAAGCTGTTGGGCGTGCAGCTGGTATTATGATTGACGAAGTGCGCCGCCAGTTCCGCGAAATGAAAGGCATTTTAACCGGCGAAACTAAACCGGACTATGCCAGGTGTGTTGCCATTTCCACCAAAGGCGCACAGCGCGAAATGATGCTGCCATCGCTTGTTGCTATTGCCGTTCCTGTAATTGTTGGTGCTGCAATGGGAGTAGCCGGTGTGGTTGGTCTGCTGGCAGGTGGTTTGACAACTGGGTTTACACTCGCAGTATTTATGAATAATGCCGGCGGAGCCTGGGACAATGCCAAAAAATTTATTGAAAAAGGAAACTACGGCGGTAAGGGTAGCGAAGCACACCACGCAGCCGTTGTTGGCGATACAGTGGGCGACCCGTTCAAAGACACTTCAGGGCCTTCGCTGAATATCCTTATTAAACTTATGACCATGGTATCGGTTGTTATGGCCGGGTTAACTGTAACTTTAAGTTTGTTATAAACATTTTTGAATTTGAATTGAAAAGGACCACCTGTCATTTGGCAGGTGGTTTTTTATTTTGTTTCAGTATAAATTCCGGTTCTTTTATAAAAGAGCAACAATTATAAAAGGATTTTGAACAAAATATTTCTATATTTAGTTTTTAATTAGGAAAATCAAAAAATCAATTAATATGGCAGATCTTTCAACAACCTACATGGGGGTAAAACTTAAAAACCCGCTTATTCTTGGAGCATGCAATTTGGTAGAAAAACCAAAAACCGTTGAAGAACTTGAAAAAGCAGGGATTGGCGCAATCGTTTACCGTTCGTTATTCGAAGAACAGGTTCAGCTTGAGGACCTTCAAATGTCAGAAGATCTTACCGAATACGAAGAACGCAATGCAGAGATGATTCGGCTTTTTCCGGAAATTGAACATGCCGGCCCGAAGGAACATTTATACAACCTTGAAAAACTGAAGAAAAATGTTAGTGTGCCGGTGTTTGCCAGTCTAAATGCATTGTACGAACCCACCTGGGTGGAGTACGCACAGGAACTGGAAAAAACCGGAGTTGACGGGCTGGAATTAAATTTATACGCCACCCCGGGTTACTTCGAACGTACAGGTGAATCGATAGAAGAGAAACAGGTGGAAATTGTAAAAGCTGTAAAAAAAGCAGTGAAAATTCCGGTGAGTGTAAAAATCAGTTTGTTTTATACCAATCCACTAAATTTTATTAAAAAAATTGATGAAGCCGGTGCCGATGCTTACGTGCTTTTCAATCGTTTCTTTCAACCCGAAATTGACATTAAAAAAGAAGAATTTCACTTTCCGTGGGAATTGAGTAATCCCAGGGATCACATGGTAGCACTGAGGTTTGCCGGATTGCTATATGGTAACCTCGACGGTGATGTTTGTGTGAGCCGCGGAATTTACACTCCCGAAGACGTAATTAAAATGTTACTGGCCGGAGCCGATGCCGTGCAGCTGGTGAGCACCATTTATAAAAATAAACCGGCGGTTGTGGCAAAAATCCTCGATGAACTGAACAAATGGATGGATGAAAAAGAGTACAAATCGCTCGATGATTTCAGGGGCAAACTTTCTCGCAAAAACATGAAAGACCCCTTTACTTATCAGCGTGCACAATACATCGATATTTTAATGAATTCAGAAGGTGTTTTTAAGAAATATCCGATGAGGTAGTTGGTAATCGTTTAATTTTGTTTGTGTTAAAAGCAGAATCCGTTTCAGGGTTCTGCTTTTGTTTTTTTTTGTTTGCAATCATCAGAGGTATTCAATTTCCACATGTTTAAAAAACTTATTGGTTAATATTTTAACAATCCGTTTAACTACAAATTTTCGAAGTTCTAATTCTATTGGCTGCTCCGGATCCTGGTGTGCCCAGTTGATGCGTGTGCCCAAAATAATTTCAATGCTGTCGTGTTGAAGCAGCAGTTTTACTACTTTTTCCGGCGGACTGTCCTGCAACCGTGTATCGCTGTTGTAATTATCGAGAATTTCTTCTACTTTTCCCAGGGTCAGAATTCCTTCGGTAACCATTTCAAATCCTTCCATCTTTGCTGAAGGTGGTAAAGAATCGCGGGTTTTGGGAGCATGTTCAATCTCAACATTCATATTCAGTTCGCGGGCAATTATTTCGGCAGTGGTTCCACCGCAAATTATTTTTTTCCCGTTGAAACTTTTAATGCGGTCGGCAAAATCGTAATCCTTTATTTTATAGAATGGCGGACCTGTAATTAGCATGAATTTCCGTGGTTCCCTGAAATAAATTACGCCGCATGTGGTATCGTCTTTCATTTCAAAGTTGTCGTTCATGGCTGCTTGGTTAATAATTTTCCTTGACAGTTTGGCGGCCGAAATGGTTGGCATGCGTTCTACCTGGTTCAGGGCAAAACTGTTAACGTTATCAATTCCCCAGCCCATGGGATAGCGGTTGTTGCCCCCCAGTCCCGATTGAACAACGCCATCGGTAAGGAATACCAGCCGGTCTTCTTTGCGTGCAACAAACTCGCGGCAGCGCAACAGTTTTCCCACGTTTTCATGGCCTCTCACCTCCAATTCGTATTCTTTGGGTTGAAATGGTTTCCCATTGCGTATGATAAGCACCGGCGGATTGTCATAGTTGATTATCCGCACCTGCCCGTCGGCTTCCAGTTCAATAATTGTAAAAGTGGCATAACTTTCTTTGCCGTCGCTGCTTTTGGGCAGAGCCTCCATTATTATCCGCGATGAAATTTCGGGCTTGGTGTGAAACCGTGCATATTTCATTGCCATTGTTGCTGTGAGCTGGGCAAGTACGCTGGCTTTTATGCCGTGGCCGATTCCGTCGCTTAAAACCAGTATGGTACGACCTTCTTCCCTGAAAATATCAGATAAGAAAACATCACCACAGGCAATTTCATTTTTGGGACGTTTTTGCTGTACATCAATTTCAACGTGGTAGTCTTGATTATTGGTCGTCTCCATATCTGTAAGATTGTATTATTGAGTTGAGTAATTCCTCAGTTTCTGCTGCATTTTCGCCAAGCAGGTGGGCAATTTTTTGTACCGTCTCAATATTTTGTTCCTTAATGCGCTGTGCACGGTTAATAATTTCGTCGCGTACAAGCAAAGGAGCCGACATGTCGCGGATAACAGCTCCTACCACTTTTTGTTTGTAAAGTGTTACCACCGAAACATGAAGCAGTTTGTCGCTGTATTTAATGTCGCGGTCAAGCATTTCTTCGCCCGATTTTAGTATTCCCGACAACATTTTAAAAATGACTTCGGGAACCAATCCTTCCACATCGGCACCTTTCAGCCCGGGAATGGTTTCGTACAGCTCCAGGATATCTTCTCCCATTAAACGGGCAAAACTTTCGTTGGAGTCAATTACTTTATTTTCCTGATCCATCATAATGATGCCAAGGTTGATTTTGTGCATCATGTGCGACGAAACTTCCATCGACTCTCTTGCTTTCTCCAGGCGTTTCTCGGTTTTTTTGAGTTGTGTGATGTCATTTATCGAACCCACAATTCCAACAATTTTGTTGTCATTGTCGCGTATTACGGCTTTGTTAATGACCACATCCAAATGGGAGCCGTCTTTTTGCTTCACCCGGGTTTCGTAGCCCTGCACGTCCGGGTTGGCAATCAGCTGCTGGTCACGGTGATGAAAAATATCAGCCATTTCTTTGGTGTAAACATCATAAACCGACTGGCCAATGATTTGTGCTTTCGGCATTCCAAGAAATTCCTCGTGGGCTTTGTTGCACATCTGGAAAACCCCTTCTAAATCGCGGTAGAAAATGGGCACCGGCAATGCATCAATAATTTTTTGGTAAAATTCCGGATCATCGATGTTCCCGGTCAGGAATGATTGCTTATCGTATATCATAAAGTTGGTTTTTATTCAATTCATTTTTGATTGGTTAAAGTAAGAAATAAATGGCTTATTTCAATTCATTTTAAATCATCTTTTATAACATGAATTGTTGATTTTTAACAGCATTTTGAAAACCTGTTCCTTTATCTTTGTGATGTTTACGCTATTGTAAATAACCTGAAATTACCAAAAAATAATTGTGAAGCTCAGTGAAATAATCCGTCATACCGAGGCAAAAATTTCTGCGGGAAATTTAGCAGATGATAAATGTTTGGAAAAGGCATTTAGCTCCGATTTAATGAGTGATGTGTTGACACTCGGCGAGGAAAATATTTTGTTGATTTCCGGCCTTGCCAATGTGCAGTTAATTCGTACCGCCGAGATGGCCGATATCAGCGCAGTTTTGCTGGCGCGCAATAAAAAGGCCACGCCCGAAATGGTTGATCTCGCCAAAGAAAACGGGCTGGTAATTCTCGAAACCCCGTTTTCAATTTACAAAGCCAGTGGAGTTTTGTATGCAAACGGATTAAAAGAGGTTTACTAATGAAATGAAAATTGAAAGCACAGTTGGAAAAAGCACCACTGTGCGTTTTAAATGTTTTTACTGATGAGACGAGAACCAAAATATCATGCAATCAGAGTAGATACTGAAAAATGTTTCGGATGCACACACTGTATGAAAATTTGCCCCACCGAAGCCATTCGCATTGAAGACGGTGTGGCTGCAATCAATAATCAGCGTTGTGTCGATTGCGGAAACTGTTTGCGTGTCTGCCCGGTTGATGCATTTTATGTGGAACAGGACGAACTCTCACAGATTAACGGGTACAAATATCGTGTGGTTTTGTTTCCGTCGATTTTTATCGGTCAGTTTCCAGAGATTTATTCTGAAGGCCAGATTTACGAAGCCCTGCTTGAACTTGGATTTACACACATTTTTGAGGTAGAACAACCTGCCGGCTGGCTTATGGAATCGATAAAAGATAACTACCGTGAGAATATAGATCGGCCGCTAATTTCCTCTTTTTGTCCGGCCATTGTCCGACTCATTCAGTGCAAATATCCATCGTTGGTTGAAAACGTGGTAAAAAGAAAAGCACCGCACGATTTAGCAGCCTATTTTGCCATTGAGCAGTTGAAAAAACAGGGTGCCAGCGAAAATGAAATCGGTACTTTTTATGTGTCGCCGTGTTCGGCAAAAATGGCGGCAGTTAACCAGCCGGTTGTCGAAAAGGAGTCGATTGTTACCGGCATCATCAATATGCAGGATTTGTACAATCGCATCCTGAAACTGATTCCCTCGCATGAAAAAACCGATACTTCCAAATTCAGGGAAAACCTGAGTC
This sequence comes from Tangfeifania sp., assembly GCF_055108615.1. Classification (NCBI taxonomy): domain Bacteria; kingdom Pseudomonadati; phylum Bacteroidota; class Bacteroidia; order Marinilabiliales; family Prolixibacteraceae; genus Tangfeifania; species Tangfeifania sp. The sequence goes on from NZ_JBSQIC010000014.1 coordinate 33,708, forward strand.
GCGAAGGAATTCTCTGGAGTTTACCACGCGGCGAAACTTCATGGTTCCGGAAAAAATCGATGGCAATCGATGGCATTCACAATGTGGTGAAGTTTTTGGAGCGTTTGGTAAACGATGAAGTTCCGGATCTCGATTTTCTTGAAATGAAATCGTGCAGACAGGGATGTGCCGGTGGTATTTTACTCACCGGCAACCGTTTCTTAACAGTAGAACGTTTGCAAAAAAGAGCACAGCGTTACCCGCGGGCTTCTCAGCTTAAAGTAAACCAAAAAGAAAAACAGACGGTAAAAGGGCAACTTGTTTCAGATAAAATTGAACCGCAACATGCTTTTATTTTAGATAAAGACAGAACGAAAGCCATTGAAAAGCTTCAGAAAATAAATAAAATACTCTGCCAGCTGCCCGGAATCGATTGCGGAGGTTGCGGCGCACCCAATTGTCATGCGCTGGCTGAAGACATGGTGCAGGGCAATGCAAAGATGTCCGATTGCGTTTTTCTTCAGAGTAAATATGTAAAAGAACAGAAAACAGACCCGCAAAAAGCCTATAAAAACCTGGAAAAAACCTGGGGCGAAAAGCGTTTCGAGGCCGATTGCAATAAAAAAGGAGGACGAAATGAAGGTTTCTGATTTGGTAAAAAAATATAACCTGAAAGTTTTTTCAGGAGAACAGGGTTTAAATAACGAAATTACAGGTGGTTACGCATCTGATTTGTTGAGTGATGTGATGGGAAATGCAGCTGAAAATGAAGTTTGGATAACATTGCAAACCCACCAGAATGTGATAGCCATTGCTTCGCTGAAAGACCTGGCAGCGGTTATCCTTGTAAAAAATTTGGAACCTGATGAAGATACGCTTGAGCATAGTAACGAAGAAGTAGTGCCTCTGCTTGGAACTTCGATGCAAACTTTTGAAATGGCCGGCAAAATCTATAACGATTTAAATACGGGGTGATGCAGCAATTCCGGGCCGATTTACATATTCACACGTTATTGTCGCCTTGCGGAGATGTGGAAATGACTCCCCGGAATATTGTGCAAAAAGCAAAAGCCAGCCATCTCGATATCATTGGAATTACCGATCATAATTCTACAAAAAATGCACTGCTGGTTAAAAAACTGGCTGAGAAGGAAGGAATTTATGTACTGACTGGTGCCGAAGTTACAACCCGCGAAGAAGTGCACTGCCTCGCGTTTTTCGAAAAAGCAGAAGAATTACAACAATTCCAGGAATTTATCGATGCAAACATCACCAAAATTCCGAATGATGAAGAATATTTTGGTTACCAACCTGTAATAGATGAGGATGAAAATATTCTGGAATTGATCCCGTATTATTTGCCGGCGGCTTTAAAAGTGGGGATTACCAAAATTCAGCAGCAGGTAGAAAGGCTAAACGGGATTTTTATTCCTGCCCACATCGACCGGTCTGTTAACGGAATATTAAGTCAGCTGGGATTCATTCCACCCGGTTTAAAGTTCGATGCACTGGGGCTTTCGATGCATGGTTCAAAAAATGATGTTGAACAACAATATGTTTTACAAAACAAAATCAGCCTGATCCGCAATTCTGATGCCCATTATATAGAACAAATTGGCGAAATTTGCTCCGTCTTCAATATGAAAGAAATAACTTTTTTGGAGATTAAGAAGGCATTGAATCAATTGGAAGGCCGTTTTGTTGAGCAGGTATGAAAACCATTTCGGAACATGTGCTGGATATAGTGCAGAATTCAGTCAGGGCTAAAGCTACATTGATTGAAATCATAGTAAATAATAATAAACAACCTGAAAGAAATTAGAGTAATAAAATAAATACAACCTTTCAACTATGACAAAAATAAAATCAGTGGCTGACCTTCGGAAAATAAAAGAGGAAGTTCAGTCGAAAATTAAATTACGTGAAAACAGCGATCACCCTGACCGGTTAGTGCAGGTGAAGGTGGGAATGGCCACCTGCGGAATTGCATCCGGAGCAAAGGAAACCATGAAATATTTTGTGGAGGAGCTGGAACAACAGGCCATTGATGCAGTAGTTACCCAAACCGGTTGCATGGGCTATTGCTATGCCGAACCCACCGTGGAAGTAACGCTGCCGGGAAAAGATCCTGTGGTTTTTGGATATGTAAATAAAGAGAAGGCAGAAGAAATTATTGATGTTTACATAAAACGCGGGGAACTTATCGATGGCGTAATTCCAATTACTTTTAAAACCATCGACGATTAATTAACTTTCAACTAATCAATTATGACCGATTATAAAAAACAATTGCGGATTGCTTTACGGAATTGCGGTTTCATTAATCCTGAAAGCATTGATGAATACATCTCGCGCGATGGATATATGGCGCTTGGCAAATGCCTTGGCGAATTCACTCCTGAAGAAACTATTAAAGAAATAAAAGACTCAGGATTGCGCGGCCGTGGAGGCGGTGGATTCCCCACAGGACTGAAATGGGAAATTACCCGTAATGTGGAGTCGGATGAAAAGTACGTGGTTTGTAATGCCGATGAAGGCGACCCCGGAGCGTTTATGGATCGTTCAATACTCGAAGGCGATCCACATTCAGTTATTGAAGCCATGGCTATTTGCGGCTACTGCATTGGTGCCGGCAAAGGACTGGTTTACATCAGGGCCGAATATCCGCTTGCCATTGAAAGGCTTAAAATTGCGCTTAATCAGGCGCGTGAATACGGGCTTCTTGGCGAAGATATCCTGGGGACCGGATTCAATTTTGAAATAGATATCCGACTTGGTGCCGGCGCATTTGTTTGTGGCGAAGAAACCGCGCTCATCCATTCCATGGAAGGGTTAAGGGGCGAACCTACATTTAAACCCCCGTTCCCGTCCGTTTCAGGTTACCTGGGCAAACCAACCAACGTGAATAACGTGGAGACTTTTGCCAATATTCCGGTAATTCTGAACAAAGGGGCCAGCTGGTTCAGTAAAATCGGAACTGAAAAATCGAAAGGTACCAAAGTGTTTGCCCTCGCCGGTAAAATCAATAATGTGGGGCTGATTGAAGTGCCTATGGGGACAACCCTGCGCGAAGTAATTTACGATATTGGCGGTGGCATAAAAGATGGTAAAGGCTTTAAATCGGTGCAAACCGGTGGCCCCTCAGGTGGATGCCTGACCAAAGATTTCCTGGATACACCTATCGATTACGATAATCTTATTGAAGCCGGCTCAATGATGGGCTCCGGAGGTATGATTGTGATGGACGAAGATGACTGCATGGTTTCCATTGCCAAATTTTACCTCGAATTCACACTCGAAGAGTCGTGTGGTAAATGTTCGCCCTGCCGCATTGGAAACAAACGGTTGCACGAAATTCTCGAGAATATAACCAACGGAAATGGAAAAGAGGAAGATTTGGAACGGTTGAAATTACTGAGCAATGTAATAAAAGATACCTCTTTGTGCGGTTTGGGACAATCCTCTCCCAATCCTGTTTTGTCCACAATTCTCAATTTCGAAGATGAATACCTGGCACACGTAAATGAGGAGAAATGCCCGGCAGGACAATGTAAAGCGTTGCTTAAATATGAAATAATTGAGGATTTTTGTACCGGTTGCACACTTTGTTTCCGCAACTGCCCGGTGGGCGCAATTACCGGGGAGAGAAGGCAGCCACACTACATCGACCAGTCGCTTTGTACTAAATGTGGCGTGTGTTACGAAAAATGCAAGTTCAATGCAATTAAACTTTTCTAATCCTGAAAATTAAAAACAATGGATACAGTACAATTAACAATTGATAATAAACCACTGGTAGTAAAAAAAGGAGCTACCGTTTTAGAGGCGGCCAAAAGCATTGGGGTTCACATTCCAACACTTTGCCATATGAAACTCGACGACATGAATATTGAGAACAAGCCCGGCGGGTGCCGCGTTTGTGTGGTAGAAGTGGAAGGAAGAAGGAACCTCGCCCCGGCCTGTTGTACCGAGGTTGCCGAAGGCATGGTGGTACATTCGCACTCCATACGTGCCATAAATGCACGAAGGACTGTTGTTGAATTAATCCTTTCGGATCATCCGGCTGATTGCCTTATTTGCGCAAAGTCGGGAAACTGTGAACTGCAGGATATGGCCCATCACCTCGGGATCAGGGAAATTCACTACAAGGGTGAGCAGTCAACTTACAGGGAAGACACTTCACCGGCTATTATCCGCGATGTGGACAAATGCATTATGTGCCGCCGCTGCGAAATGATGTGTAACGAGGTACAAACGGTTGGGGTACTTTCTGCCATCAACCGCGGGTTCAACTCTGTTGTTTCTCCTGCTTTCGAAATGAATCTCGACCATTCGGTTTGTACCTATTGCGGGCAGTGCGTGGCTGTTTGTCCAACCGGTGCGTTAACCGAAGTGGATCAAACCAGTAATGTGGTAAGGGCGTTGTCCGATCCTTCAAAAACTGTAATTGTTCAAACAGCTCCTGCCGTGCGTGCTGCACTGGGCGAAGAGTTTGGAATGGAACCCGGCACACTGGTTACGGGCAAACTGGTTTCGGCGTTGCGCAGTCTGGGGTTCGATAAAGTTTTTGATACCGATTTTGCTGCAGACCTCACAATTATGGAGGAGGGCACTGAATTACTCAACAGGCTGACCAAATTTTTGGAGGGAGATAAAGATGTGCAATTGCCAATCCTTACATCTTGTTGCCCCGCGTGGGTGAAATTTTTCGAACATCAGTTTCCGCAGCTGAAAGATATTCCTTCAACAGCACGCTCGCCGCAACAAATGTTTGGCAGCATAGCCAAAACCTATTTTGCGGAGAAAATGGGAATCAAACGGGAAGATCTGGTAGTGGTTTCAATTATGCCTTGTGTTGCCAAAAAGTACGAATGCGGGCGCGATGAGTTCAAAGTAAATGGCAATCCGGATGTGGATTACGCCATCACTACCCGCGAGCTGGCTTCGCTCATTAAGTTGGCAAATATCAACTTTAGCCGCTTATCAAATGAGGATTTCGACCAGCCACTGGGGGAATCAACCGGTGCAGGTGTGATTTTCGGTACAACAGGTGGTGTGATTGAGGCGGCGGTACGAACTGCCTACGAACTGTACACGAAAAAGCCACTTCCCAAAATTGATTTTAATGAATTGAGAGGAATGGAAGGCATCCGGCAGGCTACAATCGATTTCGATGGTTTTCCAATAAATATTGGAATTGCCCACGGACTGGGGAATGCCCGCGAATTACTTAATAGAATTGAAGCCGGAGAAAGCAATTTTCATGCTATTGAAATTATGAGTTGCCCGGGTGGATGCATCGGTGGTGGTGGGCAACCCTATCATCATGGCAATGTTGAAATTCTGAAAAAACGGCAAATGGCTATTTACCAGGAGGATGGCAATAAAAAAATCAGAAAATCGCACGAAAACCCGTACATCATTCAGTTGTATGAAGAATTTCTGGGAAACCCGATGAGCGAAAAGGCGCACCAGTTATTGCATACCGAATATTTTGATCGAACCTGAAAGAGAGTCACTGGTCATTAGTCATTAGGAAAGTGAAAGATTCGGGAATGGTTAAAGCTTAAAATTAAGAAATATGAATCTGGAAGATTTAAAAGTGTATCAGTTGGCTATGGAAATTGGAGACGAAATCTATTTTTTAGTAGAGAAGTGGGAAAATTTTCACAAATGGACTACCGGTAAACAATTGGTAGAAGCTGCTGATTCAATCGCAGCTAATATTAGTGAAGGGTACGGTCGCTATTTTTATAAGGAAAATCGTCAGTTTCAATTTTATTCCAGAGGCTCACAAACTGAGACAAGAACCTGGTTAACAAAAGCACGGAATCGTAAACATATTACTGAAGAAACTTATATACGATTAATAGCTAAATTAGATGAACTGGGAAGAAGACATAACAAGTTTATTAAATCAATTGGTCACACATCCACCAGTGACAAATGACCGATGACCAATGACTTTTACTGAAAACGTATGATTTTTAGATTTTATGACACAACATTTTTATTGAGAATCTAATTAAAACAAAATAAGATGCCAAAAATAAAACTTGCAGAAGATACGGTTCAGCAAATAAAAGACATTTGCACTGAATATGGAAATAAAGAAGGCGAACTTATAAATGTGTTACATAAAGTTCAAAACAAGCTGGGCTATCTTCCGGCCGAAGTGCAGGAAGTCATTGCCCGCGAACTTAAAACCTCGGTGGCAAAAGTTTACGGAGTAGTTACTTTTTACAGCTTTTTCACCATGATCCCCAAAGGAGAGTTTCCCATTTCAATTTGCATGGGAACTGCCTGTTATGTGCGGGGAGCCGAACAGGTGTTAAGCGAATTTAAACGCCAGCTGAAAGTGGAAGTGGGCGAATCGACCGGTGACGGGAAATTTTCGCTGAACTGCCTACGCTGCGTGGGAGCTTGCGGCCTGGCACCAGTTGTTATGGTGGGCGAAAAAGTGTTCGGAAGGGTTGCACCCACCCACGTGGTTAATATTATTAAAGAATACCGCGAAAATGCAAAAACCGCATAACAGAAGGCTTTGAGGTTATTTTACAATTCTTTACTTACTTTTTCAAAGCCTTCTAACATTTAATTTGTTCTGTTGGCCGGGGTGCGTCATGTTTTACTGATGCTGCCCCGGTGTTTTTATGCAATATTCCGCTCCTTTTTAATGTTTTCGTAAGCCCGGTTCACCATTTGGAACTTCTCTTTTGCTGCTTTTTGAAAATCATTACCCAGGTGGCTCACTTTGTCGGGGTGGTATTTCATGGCCATCCGGCGGTAGGCTTTTTTCAATTCTTCGTTCGATGCATCCTGGGCAATTTCCAGGATTTTATAATCGGCATCAATGTTTCTTACAAACATCGCCTGGATGGACTCAAAATCGCCGTTGCCAATGCCCATCTGGCGGGCTATCGTTTCAATCAGCTTTCGTTCATTTTCGTCAACATGCCCGTCGGCCTGTGCAATTCCAAATAAAAAATGAAGCAGTTGCAACCGCGCCGAATAGTTCATGTTTTGTTTTATTTGACTGCAAACAGCATTTACCGGAATGGTTTGATTCAGAATATCGCGTAACATTTTTATTGCTTCCTGTGCCGATGCTGCCCCAAAGTTTTGCACCATAAATTTTTTAACATAGTCCAGTTCTGATTTTAGTACTTTCCCATCGGCTTTCATAACTGCAGCTACCAATACCAGCAGGCTCATTACGTAGCCGCCGGTTGTGGTGCGGCCCGAGTAACCGCTTGGCCTTCCTGTCTGAATTTCAGTTGTACTTCCATCAACAATTGAGCCCACCACAAAACCAAATATTGCTCCTATGGGGCCACCAACTGCCCAGCCTAATCCTCCGCCTATCCATTTACCAAATTTTGCCATCTTCTTTTAGTTTTTTATCAATTTCAATAATCTTTGGTATCAATAAATTTTTGTTATCGTTCATCAGCACAAGGTTGGCCAGTTCCTGTTTTTTTTCTTCGGGGAACTGGTTTTTTATGCGTTCCTCAACCTTTTGCCTGCTTACTTTGTCGCGTTTTATTACCCGTTCAATCCTTTCATTTTCGGGCGCAGTTACCAAAATGGTATAATCCATTATTTTATAGAAATCGCTTTCAAAAAGAATTGCAGCTTCGTGAATTACATACGGGAAATGTTTGTGTTGTTTCACCCATTTTTCAAAATATTCCCGAACGGCAGGATGTACCAGTTCATTCATTTTTGAAAGTTGAATTTTATCGTTAAAAACGATTTCCGCAAGCTTTTTTCGGTCAATGGTTCCATTCGGGTTGTAAATATTTTCACCGAAAAGATGAATGAGTCCCGATTTTACCTGTTGGTCGTTATCCAGTAATTTTTTAGCTGTCTCGTCGGCTTCAAAAACCGGTACCCCCAGCAGTTTAAAAACTTTGCATACAGTAGTTTTTCCACTGCCAATTCCCCCTGTAACTCCTATGGTTAAAGCCATTTTTGTTTTTTCATGAATTTTTATTTAATCGGTTTCCACCAAAAAATCAACTGACCGGGGTGAAACCCGGAGCAATTGAATAAATGGAGGTTGCGAATCAACAGTCACATCAAGGGTTTCGCTGCTGTTGTCAGCCTGGTTGAAATCAACCGTGATTTTAAAATTATTTGTTGTTGTACTTTCGTAGTTGCTCATACCCACCAAAAACGAAACTTTTACTTCCGAAGGGAAAAGTTTAACCGATACACCCTCGGGCTTGTTTTTTACCTCAACCGGAATACTGATTTCTTTTTCGGTAAATTTTTCGACCGGTATTTTCATCAGTACTTTATCGGTTGCTAATTGTGTGTTTAAAGGACTTTTAACCTGCACAACCCTTTCAATATCAGTATCTATTTCTGAAATATTTACTTGTTCGGTTTCCAGAAACCGGATGGTGTCGAGTGCAGCCGAAGGCCCAGATACCTTTATGCTTTCAGGCTCAAAAGTAATTTCGCCTTTAAGATAATACTGCGGTTTGAAAGTGGTGTTAACGTTGGTTTTTACCGGAAGCGTTTTTGTTGCGAGGCTATCGAAAATCAGGGTAATGACATTGGGTGAAATTTCTGTAATTGTAATTTCGTTGCTCACCTGTTGCGAAATTCTTTGTATTAAGCTTTGGGATTGAATCGTTATATTATTTCCGCTTTCTTCGTAATTTTCATGGATTGAAGTAAGGTTCAGCAAGATGGGCGAAGGCGATATAATGAGTTTGTAACGCAGAAGTGAAAAACCATGGCCTTCAACTTTCAACTCGAATTTTTTGGGTGGTGTACTTGTTAAAAATATATCTGCTGGCGGGTTGGTGTACCTCACGGGGTAGTTGATAGTTGTAGTGTAATCTTTGCTTAAGGCATTTAAAAACCAAAGTGCAGTTGCAATTAAAAGGCAAACAGCAAATACAATTAACCGCTGGTCGTTCTTAAGTTTTTCAAAACTGAAATAATTCAATATTTCTGTGAGTTTCTTTTTCATTGCAGTATTTGAACTTCGACAAAATTAAAGAATTATGCCAATTGAAAAATCATTCTTTTCAGTTTATTCTATAATTTTAACCTTCTTCTTTTTTTTTTATCGACATAGCTGAATTTAAGGTGTTTTTTCAGAATGAAATCCACATCTTTTTTGAATACCGGTTTTTGCAGGTATCCGTTGAATAAACTGTGAATTTGTTTGCTGTGGTCTTTCAGGGTTGACGCGGTGAATGCAATTAGTGGAATTTGTTTCAGGTCTTCGTCCTGTTTTATTACTTCGGCGGCATCGTAGCCACTTATTCCCGGCATCCGGATATCCATATTGTGTTTTTTTGATTTAAAGCTTTTTCCAGTTCTTTTTTAAGTTTCCCGATTTGCTTTTCTGCTTTAATTCTTGCAGATTTTTCTTTTTCCAGCTTTTCTTTAAAAAGTGCCGCATCGTTTTCCATATTTTTCTTCTTTAAAGATATCCGTATTGTATGTTAGAATGCTCTACACATTTGCTTGGTTTGCACTGCCAAAATTTATATATTGAGCATTCGTTATAATACATTAGTGGAAATAATTTTTTTTCAATCTTCCCACTTTGAAATTACACATTTTTCTATAAAAACCGTCATTTAAATTGAAAAACCCAGGTAATTTCCAACGGAATGAAACAATCTACTCATCAAAAATTGTACATTTGAATATTTATTTCGAAATGCACCATCAAATTTATAAATACATGAACATGAAACAATCCATGAATAAACTTTTACATAAAGTTGATTTTTACAATGAAAGTTGCATGTTTTCACGAATGAATAAAAACATTTTAAACACATGAAAATAACAGTAATAGGCACAGGTTATGTTGGATTGGTATCGGGAACTTGTTTTGCCGAAACAGGCGTTCAGGTTGTTTGTCTTGATGTGGATGAACACAAAATTGAAATGTTAAACAACGGGAAAATACCCATTTACGAGCCCGGCCTGGAAGATATTTACAAACGGAATGTTGAAAAAGGAAGACTATCTTTTACAACAGATTTGAAAAGCAGCCTTGAAAATTCGGAGGCTGTTTTTATTGCAGTTGGCACGCCTCCCGATGAAGACGGGAGTGCCGATTTGAAATATGTGCTTGGTGTGTCGGCAGAAATTGGGAAACACATGGATCATTACATTGTAGTGGCAACAAAAAGTACCGTTCCTGTGGGGACTTCGGTAAAAGTAAAAGCAGCAATTCAAAAAGAACTGCAAAAACGTGAAGTGGAAATCCCGTTTGATGTGGCTTCAAATCCCGAATTTTTGAAAGAGGGCAGTGCTGTTCAGGATTTTCTTCGTCCGGATCGCATTATAATTGGCACAGAATCGGAGCAGGCTATGAAGGTGATGAAAAAACTCTACAAGCCATTTTTGCTCAACGGGCATCCGATTCTGTTTATGGATATCACCTCTTCAGAAATGACAAAATATGCCGCCAACTCGATGCTGGCTACCCGCATTAGTTTTATTAACGAAATTGCCAATTTGTGCGAAATTGTTGGAGCCGACATCGATGCAGTGCGCAAAGGAATTGGTTCCGACCCGCGGATTGGAAACAAATTTTTGTATCCGGGCATCGGTTACGGCGGTTCATGTTTTCCCAAAGATGTGCAGGCACTTATTCGCACTGCCGATGAAAAAGGGTATCCGCTTGAAATTTTGAAAGCGGTTGAATCAGTAAATAACAGGCAAAAATCAACGCTTTATCAGAAAATTTCCAGTCACTTCGGAGGTAAACTAAAGGGATTTAAATTTGCAATGTGGGGCCTGGCCTTCAAGCCCAAAACCGATGATATGCGCGAAGCACCTTCCCTGGTTATAATAGAAAAATTAATTGAAGCCGGTGCTGAAGTAGTTGCCTACGACCCCGTGGCCATGAAAGAAGCAAAGCGGATTTTGGGCAACAAAATCGGATATGCAAAAGATGAGTATGAAGCCTGCATTGATGCCGATGCCCTGGTTCTGGTAACCGAGTGGCCAGAGTTCAGGTTGCCCAATTTCAGGGTGCTTGAGCGGTTGTTGAAAAACAAAATCATTTTTGACGGTCGAAATATTTATGATCGGGCCGAATTGGCCGAATTAGAGTTTACCTATTATCCCATTGGTCGTAACCCGGTAAAAAATTAATTATGAAACGAATTCTGGTAACCGGCGGTGCCGGATTTGTCGGCTCGCATTTGTGTGAATGCCTCTTAAACAAAGGAAATGAAGTTATTTGCCTTGACAACTATTTTACAGGCAAAAAGCAAAAAATAGTTCGCCTTATGGAAAATCCCTGGTTCGAGATTGTACGACACGACGTTACCATGCCGTATTACATTGAAGTGGATGAAATTTATAACCTTGCGTGCCCGGCTTCACCCATTCATTACCAGTATAATCCCATTAAAACCATAAAAACCTCGGTAATGGGGGCCATCAACATGCTAGGGCTGGCCAAGCGTATTAAGGGAAAAATACTGCAAGCTTCAACCAGTGAAGTATATGGCAATCCGGAGGAACACCCGCAACCGGAAGGTTACTGGGGAAATGTAAATCCGATTGGTGTCCGCTCCTGTTACGATGAAGGGAAACGATGCGCCGAATCGTTGTTTGTGAATTACCATCAGCAAAATGATGTGAGAATTAAAATTGTACGCATTTTTAATACTTATGGCCCAAAAATGGAACCTAACGATGGCAGGGTGGTGTCAAATTTTATTGTTCAGGCGCTGCAAAATAAAGACATTACCATTTTCGGCGATGGTAAACAAACGCGGAGTTTTCAGTATGTAAGTGATTTAGTTGACGGGATGGTGCGCATGATGGAAACCGGAGATGATTTTACAGGCCCTGTAAATATTGGTAATCCGGGTGAATTTACTATGCTCGAACTGGCACACGAAATTTTGGATATTACCGGTTCAAAATCTAAAATTGTTTACCAGCCGTTACCCGAAGACGATCCGGTACAGCGCCAACCCGACATTTCGCTGGCCAAAGAAAAATTAAACAACTGGGAACCAATTGTACCCCTGCGCGAAGGTCTTGAAAAAACAGTGGAGTATTTCGAACAGCTGCTCTCTTCTGAAGAGTTTTCCTGAACCAATAAACCAATAATTATTCGTTTTTGAAAAAGATAAAAAAGTTCGATTTTCAGTGATTGTTTTGTTAACTAACTTTTAATTTACGAAATTTACAAAAATTTAAAATTTAAAACTATGGATGGGAAAACAAAGGCAATTGTAGCACACATTACTATTATCGGCTGGATTATAGCATTGGTAATTAACAGCAGCGAAAAAGACGAGTTCGCCAGTTACTCGGTATTTATCTACTCGGCCTTATTCTGACGATGATCCCTGTTATTGGATGGATAATTTCTATCGTGGTTTTCGTATTTTGGATAATGAGTTTAGTGGGGGCTATTCAGGGAGAAAAGAAAGAAACACCATGGTTGGGAAAATATTTCCAGGATTGGTTTAAGGCACTGTAGTTGTTGCCTGGCAAACTGGTGCAAATTAAAAGAATGCACCTGAGGATGTGTAAAAAAATCTTCAGGTGCATTTTTTATAAATAAAAACCTATTTTTGCAGTGAAATGGTTCTCAGTTTTTGAGATTTTAAGGGAATCCGGTGAGCCCGATAGTTATCGGGGAATTCCGGAGCTGTACCCGCAGCTGTAATCCTTTCATGTTGACAGCATTTAAGCCACTGTTCCGTTGGTAAACGGACCGGGAAGGCCGCTGCCAATCGGGGAAAGCCAGAAGACCTGCCGTTTCATAAACAATATCGTAAGCTTTCGGGAGTAAAAGCTGGAGGTAATTTACCTTTCATTTTTCCCACAGGTTTTTGGTATTGTAAAATGTTTTGTTTCACCAAAATTAATTTTACAATGAAAAAAATTTATTTGTTTTTGGGGCTCTGGGTAGCCCTGTTCTCAGCAAATGCCCAGACAGTTGCAACTTTTGATGATGTAGTTTTGGAACCCGGTTCGTGGTATAATGGCTCCGACGGTGCCGGTGGTTTTAACAGCGGCGGAATCTGGTTCCCCAACGATTACAATGCCGAATATCAAAGCTGGAGTGGTTTTTCTGTTTCGAATATGACAGACACGGTTACCCCCGGGTACGAAAATCAGTTCAGCGCCATTACCGGCGGCGGAGTTTCAGATTCTGAAAATTACGCGGTAGCTTATTTCCCGGGGGCTCTGAAAATGGAATTTGATTCTGCTGTTGAAATTACCGGATTCAATGTAACCAATTCAACCTATGCCTATTTAGCCATGCGCGATGGCGGTGTTTACGGTTTTGCCAAAAAGTTTGGAGGAGCCGACGGAACTGACCCCGATTATTTAAAACTTTTTGTTTGGGGAGTTAATGAATTGGGCAATTTAACTGATACTGTGGAATTTTTTATGGCCGATTACCGGTTCGAAAATTCAGATGAGGATTACCTGGTAAATACCTGGGAGTGGATGAACCTGAGCAGCCTGGGAAAGGTAACTGAACTGCATTTCGGAATGGAATCCACTGATACAGAAAATGGATGGATGAACACGCCGGCTTATTTTTGTGTGGACAATTTTACGATGGCAAAACTCACTTCTTCCGGCATTCTTATTAGCAAAAAAGATCAACCACTAAAGGTATATCCCAATCCGGTAAATAATTTCTTTCAGGTGGAGTTGCCTGAAGATGTTGAAATGGTTGTTTTAACTGATTTGACGGGCAGGATATTTTACAGGGAGAAAGTTGAAAATGAAAACAATATACGCATCTCAGGTTTAGGAAATTATCCTCCCGGAATATATTTGCTGAAAGTGAAAAATGCAAAAGGCTATTCAGTGAAAAAAATCTTGAAAAATTAAAAAAATTGTAATCCAATGCATTGTTTTTTTGTTATTAAATCAGTAAGGGATTTAAAAGTATTTTGTTCTGTGCCATAAAAACAGTTTATTTGCATTTAATAAAAAAAATTTGAAGAATTATGTTAGAGATATCAAAGCATTCAATGGTTACATTGACCTACGATTTGAGGGTGGACGACGAGAAAGGAGAAGTAGTTGAAAAAGCAACTGCCGAAAAACCATTACAGTTTTTATATGGAGCCGGGGTTATGCTGCCCAAGTTTGAATCTCACCTTGCAGGCTTGAAACAAGGAGAACCATTCTCCATAAAGCTTACAAAAGATGATGCATACGGTGATGTAAATCAGGATGCAATAGTTGAATTACCTAAACATGTATTTCTTGTTGATGGAAAATTTGACGACGAGTTAATTGCTGTTGGTAATGCAGTACCAATGATGAGCAGCAGTGGCCAACGGCTGAACGGCCTTGTACTCGAGGTTAACGATGAAAACGTGAAAATGGATTTCAACCATCCGTTAGCCGGCGAAGATTTGCACTTTGCAGGTGAAGTGCTTGAAGTACGCGAAGCAACTGACGAAGAAGTTGCGCAAATACTTTCGGGTGGTGGATGTGGTTGCGGAAGCGACGGCTGCGAAGACGACGGATGTGGATCAGACCACGGTGGTGGTTGCGGTTGCGGCAGTTAATTTATTTTTGATTATTACCACAATTTAAGTATTTTAACCCCGTTTTCTTGAACATTTGCAAGAAAACGGGGTTTTTTTAATGTGTATGAATACGTTTGGAAAAATATTTCGCTTAACCTCTTTTGGAGAATCTCACGGACGTGGCATCGGCGGAATTATCGATGGCTGTCCTGCTGGTATTGAACTGGATATGTACCTTATTCAGAAAGATTTGACAAGAAGGAAACCAGGGCAGTCGAAAATAACAACCCAACGCAAAGAGGCCGATCAGGTGGAATTTCTTTCCGGTATTTTCGAGGGAAAAACACAGGGAACCCCCATAGCTTTTATCATCTGGAATAAAGATCACCACTCAAAAGATTATAATAATTTAAAAGATGTTTACCGGCCTTCGCATGCCGATTATACTTATCAGCAAAAATACGGTACACGCGATTACCGCGGAGGAGGACGATCATCAGCCCGCGAAACCATTGCCCGTGTTGTTGCAGGGGCCATTGCCAAACAAATACTGGCCGTAAAAGGAATTACCATCCAGGCATTTGTGTCGCAGGTAGGGGAAGTGAAAATGGAGAAATCATACACCGAAACAGATCTCACCAAAACAGAAGATAATATTGTGCGGTGCCCCGATGCTGAAACCGCAGCCAAAATGATTGAGCGCATTGAAAAAGCCGGGAAAAACCACGACACTGTTGGTGGAACAGTATCATGCGTGGCCAAAGGCATTCCTGCCGGTTGGGGCGAGCCTGTTTTTAACAAGCTGCATGCCGACCTCGGCTTTGCAATGTTGGGTATAAATGCAGTAAAAGGGTTTGAGTACGGATCTGGCTTTGCAGGAACCAAACTGAGCGGCTCGGAACATAACGATGTATTTATTCGTAGCAAAGACGGTATTCGGACAAAAACAAATAATTCAGGAGGAATCCAGGGAGGTATTTCCAACGGTGAAGACATATACTTTAATGTGGCTTTTAAACCTATTGCCACATTGCTGAAAGAACAGCAAACAGTTGACAAAAACAGTAATGAGGTGACCATTAACCCAAAAGGAAGGCACGATCCGTGCGTTTTACCACGTGCAGTACCTATTGTGGAAGCCATGGCTGCGCTTGTGCTGGCCGATCATTTTTTATTAAGCAAACTAAATTCAATTTAATATGCCCAGAAGAAAAAGAAACAGAAGAATCCAGGTACCCCCTGTTATAAAAGGAATGTCGGTTTTTGGTGTTAGGGGCCGCAAATCGAACGAAGTAATTCTTCGGCTGGAGGAGTACGAAGCCATCCGGCTGCTCGATTATCAAAACCTTACCCAGGAGCAGGCTGCCATACACATGGATGTTTCGAGGCCTACCTTAACACGTATTTACGAAGAAGCCCGAAATAAAGTGGCCACAGCTTTTGTTGAAGGCCGCGACATCATTTTCAGGGGAGGTGATATTTACTTCGATAAAAACTGGTTTAAATGCAATTCGTGCCAGGCCAGTTTTAATAACTACGAGGAAGAAAATCCGGACTGCCCGGTTTGCAGTTCTTCTGATGTAATTTCCTTAAACGAATTTTATTCGAAATAGATAAAAAACAATGACTTAAGTAAATGAAGATTCGGAAACTGCTGCGGATACTGCACCGCGATTTGGGATATTTTATTGTAGGAATGACCGTAGTTTATGCACTTTCGGGGATTTTTTTAAACCACCGGCACGATTTTAATCCCGATTACAAAATTTATTTTACCGAGTTTAAAACTGATATTAACTCATCAAAAAGGCAATGAAAATGCAGAAAAGTCCGCAACGGTTTATTCTGTTGATGATTTGCTTGCTAATGCCGCAGAACTGGAAGGTAAAGAAGTAACGGTAAAAGGCACCGTAATGCACGTGTGCAAACAGGGTGGCGGCCGGTGTTTCCTGATGGGGAGCAACGAAGATATGAACATCAGGGTGGAAGCCGGCGAAAAAATTGGAGCTTTCAGGCAGGAACAGATGGGCAGCGACCTTACTATCAGCGGTATTTTTAAGGAAGTGAGAACCCAGGCCGACGCGCATAATCAGGAAGGGGAGCACGGCGAAGGTGAAGATCATGAAGACGATGCTGAAACAGAAGAAGCGCATCAGGTTATTGCAGAAGCCCAGGATGCCTCAGAGGTGGTTTATTTTATTGACGGACTGACAATCGTGAAGGAAGAAATTTAAGCTGATTTACGGGAGTCGGACTTTCCAAGTCCGACAGATTTAACTTTGGGAGTTGGCTTTTCCAGGTCTGACTGATTCACGGACAAGAGATTGTCCGTGTCCTTGTAATTATTGCTCCGCCGGAATAAACTCCAGTGAAATGGAATTCACGCAGTGGCGCGTGTTTTTATCGGTGTATCCTTCGCCATAAAAAACATGGCCCAGGTGCCCACCACAGTTATTGCAGGTGATTTCAGTACGCCGGCCGTCGGCATCCAGCGTTTTGGTTACAGCACCTTCAATTTCATCATCGAAACTGGGCCAGCCGCAGTTCGATTCAAATTTATCTGAAGATGTATAAAGTTCGGCTCCGCACCGTTTGCACACATATTTTCCTTTGGCTTTGTGGTTGTTATATTCCCCGGTAAACGGGCGCTCAGTACCTTTTTGGATTATCACATATTCTTCAAAATCGGTTAACTTTCTGTATTCATTCATTTTTTCGTCCTCCTTTACTTCAGCCTTTGCCTCAGCCTTAATCTTAGCCTTCTCCTGAACCTGTCCGCACGCAGAAAAGGCAACGGCAAAAAATAATATGGTTAAAACTGTTTTCATCCTGCCAATAAGACAAAATAAAAGCCTGTAGGTTCAACTTTTTTAAAATTTGAAAAGATTACATTTTTACAAAAGCGTCAACATTACACCATAAATTCATTTTTGGCTTTTGAAAAATACCATGTGTTATACATTTTCGCTTGGTATTGTTTTATACATTCGGGAACTTTATATTTGTAAAAGAAAATAGAATTTATAAGAAAAGTACCTATGGATTTACAATATATTACTGATAAGAAAGGATACAAAAATGCTGTCCAACTTCCCATGAAAGATTGGGAAAAAATTCAAAAAGACCTCATGGAACTTAAAAGGCTGAGAAACAAAAAGGTTTTTATGACTGAGCTTGCGGAGGCAGTTGAGGAAATGAAGCAAGTAAAGGAAGGAAAGTTGGAAGCCCGTAACGCAGAGGACTTTCTAGATGAACTTTAATGTTAAAACAATATCGGTTTTCGAGAGACAGGTCAAACGCCTGAGTAAAAAATTTCCATCGCTTAAAAAGGAAATTCAAACACTTATTTTGGAATTGAAAAAAGACCCAGCTAAAGGTGTTTCAATCGGTCGCCATTGCTATAAAATACGTCTTGCTATTTCGAGCAAAGGTAAAGGTAAGTCAGTCGGTTCCAGGATTATTACTCATGTAGTTTATGAAAATGATACGGTTTTTTTACTGACTATATATGATAAATCTGAAATTGAAAATCTTACCGATAAAGAAGTTTTAAACCTCATAAAACTCATTCCATAAAAATGAGTTTGAAAAATAAGGAGGTTATACTTCTTTTATCCCAATCCCCGGTCTGTCAACCAATGTAATTTTTCCATCCACTACTTTTACTCCTTCATACGGATCGTTTGAAATTAAAAGGTTTCCGTCCAAATCGGCCCATTCGGCCTGTGGTGCAAGCTGTGCGGCTGCAGAAATGGCGCATGAAGTTTCGGTCATGCAGCCAATCATCACCCGCATCTGGTTGGCGTGGGCCAGGTTTATCATTTTATGGGCTTCGCGCATGCCGGTGCATTTCATCAGTTTAATGTTGATTCCCGAATAAACGCCCACAGCTTCCTGTACATCGCAAAGCCGCTGAATGGCCTCGTCGCCGATTATTGGCAGTGGAGAATTTTCTGTCAGCCAGGCGTGGTCGTCTTTCCGGTTTTTAGGTAGCGGTTGTTCCACAAATTCAACCCCCTTTTCTTTCAGCCAGTGCACCATTTCCAGCGCTTCCTCTTTGTTAGCCCAGCCCTGGTTCACATCCACGCAAAGCGGTTTGTCGGTCACTGAGCGGATGGTTTCAATCATTTCTTTATCGTTATCACCACCCAGTTTCACTTTCAAGATATTGAAAGGTGCTGCTTCTTCCACTTTTTGTTTCACCACTTCCGGTTCGTCAATTCCAATGGTAAAAGAGGTGTTTGGTGTGTTTTCCGGCGAATAGCCCCATATTTTATACCACGGCTGTTGCATAATCTTTCCTGTCAAATCGTGCAGTGCAATATCCACCGAAGCCTTGGCTGCTGTATTCCCGGGAGCTGCTTCGTCCACATATTCAAGGATATCTTCAATCCGGAACGGGTCAGCAAATTGCGCAAGGTTTAGCGAAGAAAGAAACGCACCCGCTGTTTTTTGCGTTTCGCCCAGATAGGGCGGCATGGAGGCTTCGCCGTAGCCGGTAAACCCCTCAAAATCAATTTTAGTGAGCATTACCGGTGTGGTGGCACGCGAACTGTTGGCCAGTGTGAAAACATGCTTCAATTGTAAATCGTAAGGTTCAAAACTGAGTTTTAACCCTTGTTTCGGAGATACTCCTTTCATATTTGAATAAGTTAATTGCGGCAAAATTACTCCGCCTGCTGTTAACAATGCTGTATTTTTTAGAAATTTTCTTCTGCCGGTTTTCATTTTCTTGTAACTTTTAAATACCTCATTAATACCACGGATGGTTTTTTATCCATTGAATCCCTTCTGTTCCTTCCGAAGCGATAACTCTTCTGGCCCGCATAAATGATTCTCTCCGGTATTCAGAATAGTTTTCACTGGCCGGATTGAAACTGTTTTCTTTAATCCTTCCTGAAGCGTGTATGAATTCGGAACGTCCGGTTGAAATGGCCACATGTGTAATGCGTTCTGCGGAGTCCGCAGTTATTCTGCCGAAAAACAATAAATCGGCTGGCTGAAACTGATTGAAAGATTCTCCGGAATCCACTAAATTACCGTGCCTGACCTGCAACGAAGCATCGCGTGCCAGGATTACGCCGTTCATGAAATAAACCGTTTTGGTGAAGCCGCTGCAATCCATTGCTCTCGATGAGGTTCCACCCCATAAATAAGGTCTTCCGGTAAATTGGCGGGCCATGTTTATAATATTCGTCGTGTCGGGTTGCATTTTGTTTTTAAAGGTTTCAAAATTAGTCCAGCCAGTGTTTGCGGCGAATCCTGTTCTTCCATCGGGGAAACGCAGTTCCAGGCTTCCCCTGTTTTGATTTACCACTTCCAGAATATTTCCCATGGAAATGTCGGAAAGCGGTTGTTCCATTCTTTCATCGCGGAAAACTTCAGCAAAATTTTTGGTGAAAATCACCCGCTCCGATTGCCGCCAGTTTTGCAGTTCATTTTTAGTAATTGGAGTAATTCCTGATGGATCGACCCACGAAATATAATTGTCGGGCGTTTGAATCAAGTACCATCCATTTTCTTTTTTCAGCATTTTTACCGGAGTTCCGAGCAATGCCTGGGTAACCAGCTCGGCCGAATGTCGCGGCTCTGCCCGCAGGTTTGTCACCGAAAGGTTGATTAGTGCAAATGTTTTTTCTCCAACAGTTGAATCGGGCAGCAGAGTAATTTTATCACGGAATTTCAGTGAGCCAAACGCATCGACCAAATCCTGTTTTTTTTGCGGATTGCTGATTTCGCCTTTTAAAACCAGGTCGCCCATTTCAAATACCGGATAAACATCAAAAACCGTTTCGCGTTTGTCTGTAATGTGTTCTTTTTCAAATTCAGCAATAATATTTTCGGCTTCTTTCCGGTTGTCAACACCGCAGGAAACAAGTAGAACAATAACAAGAAATATCAGCGTTTTTACCATTGGTTTTGTTTATTTTGCCGGAACACAAATATAGCGAAAGATTGTTGGAAATTTAACTAATATTTATCAGTGAATCACGATTTTAAAATACCAGTTCTTTACCAGGACGAACAAATAATTGTAGTTGACAAACCGGTTGGTTTGCCGGTTCATAAAAATGATTTTATGCCTCACGATGCCCCGTATCTTACAAAGCTGCTGGGCGATATCACCCAAAAATGGATTTACAACGTTCACCGGCTTGATTCCAAAACTTCCGGGGTAATTGTGCTTACATTTTCTTCTGAAACGGCGCATGAACTTGCCCTTCAGTTTGAACGCAAAGAGGTGAAAAAAAAGTACCTGGCCATTGTTCAGGACAACCCGGGGGAAGGAACGTTTGACCAGAAAGTGCTGGTGAAAAAAAAGACAAAATTTAAAAAACCGGCTGTCACCCATTTCAAAACACTTCAATCTGTTTTAACCGGTATTTCACATAAAGAAACCGAAAATGTAGTGCTTAGCCTTGTTGAAATTCAACCTGAAACCGGACGATGGCATCAACTACGGCAACATTTTGCCAAAAACCGGTTCGATATGCTGGGCGACACACATCACGGCGATTTTAAACTGAACAAAATAATTACAGAAAAAACCGGTTTGAAGCGCTTGTTTTTGCATGCCTCCGAACTGGAATTTATGCATCCTCAAACTCATCAAGAACTTTCCTTTAGCGTGCCAATACCCGAAGAATTCAATGAACTTCTTAATTTTTTTCGTGGATAAAATTGTGATTTATTTTATATTTGAATATTTATATTAAATACGAAAAAAAGGAGAGTTGTGATGAGAAGGACCGGACTGATATTTTTATCTTTATTTTTAATATCTGTAGGACTTAATGCCCAGGCACCTGTAAAAAAAGCATTGTCAATCGACGATTTTGAAACCTGGAATACCATTTCGAATCCAATTATTTCGAATAACGGGGAGATGGTTGCTTTCGTTCAAAAACCCCAGCAGGGCGACGGGATGTTGATTGTAAAGCATTCGGACAGGCTGGATACTCTTTCGCGTGGTGCCAGGCCTGTTTTTGGCTCCGAAAATGATTTTATTATTTTCGAAATCAAACCTCATGAAGACTCCATCCGGAAGGCAAAACTTGATGAAGTTAAAAAAGATAAAATGCCCAAAGACAGCCTGGGGATTTGGGTATTCGGTAACGAAGGAATTAAAAAATTTCCCAGGCTTAAGTCCTTTAAACTGCCCGAAGACAATACGCGGTGGATCGCGTTTTTAACTGAACCTGCTCCCGCAGAAAAAGATACTATCGAAGAGAAGCAAGAAAAAAAAGAAGAGAAACAACCCGGCGATGATTTGGTATTATTTGAAGTGAATTCAGGCGACACGTTGCATTTCCCGAATGTAACCGAATATTTTTATGCCAAAGATGGCGCATCGGTCTATTTCATTCAGCAGACAAAAGATACACTGAACACCTATTCTTCCGTTCAACATTTCGATACTTCGATGGGGCAGAACAGGGAGTTGTTTTCTTCTGAAGGCTGGGCCAAAAAAGCTGTTGCTGATGAAAGCGGTTCACAATATGCGTTTCTTTTCTCGAAGGATACCATCGATGAAAAAGTGTACAAATTGTACTACGGAACGCTGGAGTCGGAACCCGAAGTTACTGTGGATAGCTATACCAGCGGAATTCCGGTGGGCTGGTCGCCCAGCGAAAACGGGAATGTCTATTTTTCGGAAGACGGGACTAAACTTTATTTCGGAACAGCCGAAAGTCCGGAACCAGAGCCAAAGGATACAATTTTGGATGAAGAAAGGCCGAAACTTGACGTATGGAGCTGGCACGATGATAAGCTACAGCCACAACAAAAAGCGGAACTCGAACGCGAAAAGAAGCGAACCTTTTTGGCCGTTTATCATACCAACCTCGATCGGTTTATCCAGCTGGCCGATTTAAATATCAAAAATGTTTCACCCATCCGGAAAGGCAATGGAAATGTTGGTTTGGGCTACAACGAATCCCCGTATTTGAGAGCCTCGAGTTGGACTGGCAAACGTAATCGTGATTATTATCTGGTTGATTTTGAAACGGGTATTAAAAGGGAAATTGTTGAAGAAAAATTATATGCCAGACTATCGCCCCACGGGAAATATGTTGTTTGGTACGAACCTGCCGACAGCAGTTATTATTCGCGGTCAACCGACATTAATAACCTTGATCCTGTTGCGCTCACAAAAAAAATTCCGGTGAACTTTTACGACGAACGAAACGACCGCCCCATGGATCCGCGTCCGTACGGGTTTACCGGCTGGAGCGAAAACGATCGGTTTGTTTACATTTACGACCGCTACGATATCTGGAAGATCGACCCTTCTGGAGAACGTGTTCCTGTGAATATTACCAAAGCATTTGGCCGTCGCAATCAAATTCGACTGCGTTACCAGAAATTGGATCCGGACTTGATATATATTCCTTTGGAAGAAAATGTTTTATTACGGGCAATTGACGAAAATACCATGGAAAACGGTTTCTTTAGTTTTGATTTCAGTACAATTACTGAACCCGAACTGGTCGTAATGGATAAATATTATTTTGGAAATGTGAAGAAAGCCAAAGCAGCAGAAAAACTTATCTGGACACGCCAAAACGTGGAAACATTTCCTGATTTGTGGACAAGTAGTATTGATTTTTCAGATGCTGAAAAAATTTCGGATGCCAACCCGCAACAAGATGATTTCATCTGGCCAACTGCCGAGCTTGTGGAATGGACTTCCCTTTCAGGTGAAAAGTTGAATGGTATTTTGTACAAACCTGAAAATTTTAACCCAAATAAGAAATACCCGCTGATGGTGTATTTTTATGAACGCAACGCAGAGAATTTATTCCGGCACCAGCATCCGGCACCAAGCCGTTCAACCATCAATAAAACATTTTATGCGAGCAACGGGTATATGGTTTTTGTTCCCGATATCACTTATGAAGTTGGTTATCCCGGGCAAAGCGCCTACAATGCCATTGTCAGCGGCACGCAATATCTCATCAATGAATTTCCATATATCGATGAAAAAAATATTGGATTGCAGGGACAAAGCTGGGGAGGCTACCAAACCGCCTATTTAATTACACAAACCGATTTATATGCCGCTGCCATGGCCGGCGCACCGGTAAGCAACATGACCAGTGCGTATGGCGGAATCCGCTGGGGATCGGGAATGAGCCGGATGTTTCAGTATGAACATACACAAAGCCGGATAGGCGGAACATTATGGGAGAAGCCGTTGCATTACATAGAGAATTCACCACTGTTTTATGCGCCAAACGTAAACACGCCGCTTTTGATGATGCACAACGACAATGACGGGGCTGTTCCGTGGTATCAGGGCATCGAGTTTTTTGTGGCGCTGCGCCGCCTCGATAAACCTTCATGGTTGCTCAGTTACAACGACGAACCGCACAACCTGAGAAGTTCCAGCTGGGCCAACCGCGTGGATTTAAGCAAGCGGATGTTCGGTTTTTTTAATCATTACCTGAAAGATGAACCGATGCCCGAATGGATGGAGAAAGGAATTCCGGCCATTGAAAAGGGAGAAAATTTGGGGTATTAGCGATTATTTATTGGAGTTTATCCTGCTGCATTATTATTGACCTGTTCTACAATTTGAATAATCCGGTCTTGATCTTCATCGTCAAATAATCCGAAAATTCCCTGGTCATTAATATCAGTAAACGGAGGTTGCACTAATTGTGAAAGTTCGAGTATGCCATTGTTTTTGAAGTGATTAATAATAGTTCGGATGAATTCAATCTGTTGTGCCTTTAAATTACCCGCATCAATAAACGCTGAAAATGCTTTTAGCCCAACTTGTTATCTTACTGTCATAAAATTCTGTATTCCAGCCGGATGGGTTTAAGATATT
>NZ_JBSQIC010000015.1:0-57085 GCF_055108615.1 Tangfeifania sp.
GTTTTTGGCAGAGCGGGGGTTGGAACTCTCGCCGGGAAAGTCCAAAATCTCACACATCAACGACGGTTTCAACTTCCTGTCCCAGAATGTCCGAAAATATAAGGGCAAGCTGCTAATACATCCATCAAAAGAAACCATTCAATCGTTCAAAGACAAGCTCACTCAGGAAACTGTTCAGAGAAAACCGTGGCATACCGGCTCATGCCTTAATCCGTATTTTGAACCCGGTCATCAGGGGCTGGTCGAACTACCACAAAGGCATTTGCTCAAAACGCACATTTGCAAAGTTGGGAACGTTCATTTACTGGCAGCTCAAACGATGGGCTAAATACCAGCACGGGAATAAAAACCGTTGGTGCCTGCCTGCCGGCAAAGGCAGGGATATACCATCGGTATTTTCACGACAATCATTTTACCGACCAGAGAACTACACCTAAAAGGTATCGAACATAATCGTTTATACCGCATCGCGTATGTTCCTATCCAGTATCATGTGAAAGTGAAAGCCAGGGCCAACCCTTTTCTTGCAGAATATGACAATTATTTTTTTCAAAGAACCAGAAGGAGAGAAGATTTAGCCAAAGAATGTAAACAAATTACTACATTTATCTCAAATAAAGATAGTAGTAACAGCCGGGTTGCCCTTCGCCGGGACAGCCTTTAAAGTGCCTGAGCTGTATGCGGTGAAAGTCGCACGTACAGTTCTTAGGGGGCGTAAGCTACCCGGTTGCGCAATTAGGGCAGAGCAGTATCATAGAAAGTAAAAATGAAATAATTCACGAAATAAGTTCAGGATTAGTTGGAACTTTGGTATCTTTGTACAAAATGATTTAATGTGAATTTAATTAATAGAAGTTTACTTGAACGATTAAAGCGGAAAAACCGTGGGAATACTAAGTTGATTAAAGCAATCGACAAGTTAATAGACGATATTCAAGTAAATATTTGGGATTCACCGACTGAGTTAAAAGAAACACGGCCTGATGCTGATTGTGTTCATAGTGACGGTTTCTATTTTTTTAATCTCAATGTCCATCGTACAATGATTCTGATAGAATTTGACGAAAACAAAAGAGCCCGTGTTATTTGGACTAGTTCGCATCAGAATTATGACAAAACATTTAAAAACAACAAAAAAACGATTAAAAAGTGGCTCAAAGATAATGGTTGGATTTAAAACAGTTTGATATGAAAGATTTAGTTAACATTAGAGAAATAGAGAATATCCAACAGTTGGATAATGAATATGATTTACAGAAAGGTTTGCTGCTTGACAGAAAATTAAGGTTAATGATTAAAGAAAACCCTGATTTAAAACCACTCCATGATAAATTGTTTGAGCTAATTCAGAATTACGAAGAGAAAAACTGGTCGAATAGTGAAAATATTTCTGACAAGCAATTTGATGAGGCAGAAACTGCAGAACAACTTGTTGAAATTGAACGAAAATTCATAGCACAAAGAAAAGAGGTTATTAGAAAAAAGCTGAAAAGCTATGATATGAATCAAACTGATTTAGCAGTTTTACTTGGACATAAAAAATCGTACATGTCAGAGTTGATTAATGGAGTATCTCAATTCTCAATGAAAGATTTAGTAATAATCCATAGAGTTTTACGGGTTGATTTAGCCAAATTGATTCCTACTTACCTGCAAAACGAAACACGAGAGAGAGTAAAACAAACTATCAATCAATTAAATAAACCGAAACTAAGATTAAGAAAGAAAGACTTGATAATGAGTTAATAAAAGCGCATAACATTTTATATATTTAACTGTGGGTTCAGTGCTTCATTTCAACTATTTAGCCCGCTTCAATTTTGTACGTATGCGGACTGGAAACTGCCACGCAAACCACAGCTCAACATATAAGTGAACCGTTAGGCACAAGGGAATCTCATCAACGAAAAATTCGGGTGATTGATAAAATCGTTATATTTGATAAAAATTTGATGATGGATATAGCTGCAAGAAAACTAAACTTTGTTCAAAGATTTCTCAGATTGTCAGATGAAAAGACGATTGGCAAATTAGAAAAGTTATTATTTACAGAGACTAGCAGATTAGATAAAATTAGTCCAATGACAATTGAGGAGTTTTATGCAATGATTGACGAATCAGAAAATGACCATAATAATGGAAATGTAATTGAAGCTAAAGATATATTAAATCAAATTGATAAATGGTAGCTAAAATTATTTGGTCAGATTTTGCCCTTCGATAATTAAAAAATATTCACAATTTTTATAAAAATGAGGCAAGTGAAGAAACTGCCCAAAGACTAACAAAATCAATAGTCCAGACCACAATTCAACTAGAAACAAATCCTCAAATTGGGCCAAAAGAACCTCTACTCGGAGATTATGAATTCGAATATAGATTTCTTGTTAAGAAAAACTATAAAATAATATACAGATTGGATAATAATATTGTTAGAGTAATTTCAGTATTTGGCACACGACAAAATCCCAGTAAAATTCGAAATTTCTTAGACAAATAACTTAACCCCAGTACAACAAGTAGATTACGTGTAACTTGAAAAAGAAAGACAGACCATATAAAATGTATCTGGATGACTTTTTTAACTCCAACTTTGCCCTTTTCAAATTTCCTTTTTAACTTTGCAATGATATTACGCAATGGGGGTGCCTTAATTTAATTAAGGGCTGAGATTATACCCACTGAACCTGATCCGGGTAATGCCGGCGAAGGGAGGGCAAAAGGGCTCCGGCCCACTCCATTGGTTAGATTTTTTAACCAAAATTTCAAAAAAATGAGACGTTTTAATTTATGGCTGCTGTTGCAGCTGATGGTTATTGCCGCACTGGGGCAACATAACCTGAAAGGAGTTGTAACCGGAAACGGAGAACCTTTATCCGGGGCGAGTGTCATTATTGTTAATTCTTTTTACGGAACATCATCCGGGAGTGAAGGACAATTTGAGTTTAAAAACCTAAAAGAAGGCAAGTACACATTAAGGGCTTCCTTTATTGGCTACAAACCGCGTGAAGTAACGGTGCAAATCCCAATGGATGAAGAGGTTGAAATAAACCTTCGGCCCAAAACAGTAATGACCGGGGAAGTACTGGTTTCTGCCACACGCGCCAAAGACAAAACCCCGGTGGCCTACACTACTATTACTGAAGATGAAATTGAATCACGCAACATGGGGCAGGACATTCCGTACCTGCTGCAATTAACACCTTCGTTTGTGGCCACTTCAGATGCCGGTGCAGGAGTGGGATACACCAATTTCCGTATTCGTGGCTCTGATTTAAACCGTGTAAATGTAACGGTTAACGGCATTCCGCTGAACGATGCTGAATCCCACGGCACCTGGTTTGTGGATTTGCCCGACCTGGCTTCCTCGCTCGAAAATGTGCAAATTCAGCGTGGCGTGGGCACTTCCACCAATGGAGCCGCAGCGTTTGGCGCAACCATCAACCTGCAGACCAATACGTTGCAAAAAGATGCTTATGCCGAATACAAAACCGCGGCCGGTTCGTTCAATACATTCAAAAACACGGTATCGGCCGGAACCGGCCTGTTAAATGACCATTTCACGCTGGATGCCCGCCTGTCAAAAGTCACATCCGACGGCTTTATCGACCGTGCTTCTTCTGACCTGAAATCATTTTTTGTTTCTGGTGGATATTATTCTAAAAAAACGGTTTTAAAAGCCAATGTTTTTTCGGGATGGGAAGAAACTTATCAATCGTGGTGGGGCGTTCCATCGGTGCGGCTCAATAACGATGTGGAAGGAATGAGGCGCTACGAAGAACACTGGCTCTACACACCCCGGCAAACGGAGGAAATGATTAACTCCGACAGTCGAACCTATAACTATTACACGTTTGAAAACCAAGTGGATCGTTATCAGCAAGATCACTACCAGCTTCATTTTTCGCATAAAATAAGCCCATCAATCAACCTTAATACTTCCGGTTTTTATATCAGGGGAAAAGGGTATTACGAAAACTTTAAACCCGGAGAAGACCTTGTTGATTACCAGATTCCGGTTATAAACATCGGGGAAGAAACCATTGAAACCACTGATTTGGTCAACCGCAAATGGCTCGACAATCATTTTTACGGGTTCACATTTTCGCTGAATTACAATAAAACCCGAAGCGATTTTACACTGGGCGGAGGTTGGAATACCTACGACGGCGACCATTACGGGAATGTCATCTGGGCACAGTTTGTTGGTGAAGCCGGGTTTAACCATGAATGGTACCGGAACAATGGCCTGAAAAAAGATTTCAATATTTTCGGGAAATACAATTACCAGGTTGCTGAACGGCTGAACCTGTTTGCCGATTTGCAGTACCGGAGAATCGATTACAGCATTGATGGAATCGACGACGATTTACGCGATATTTCGCAGGTGCATGAGTTCAATTTTTTCAATCCTAAGCTGGGGGTGTTTTATGAACCTGCCCAAAACCACGATTTATATATTTCATTTGCAACGGCCAACCGCGAACCCAACCGCACGGCCTATATTGATGCCGATCCGGAAGGCAGTCAGCCGGTTCATGAAACGCTCCACGACTGGGAACTGGGTTACAAATATAATTCTACCGTATTCTCGGGCGATGTAAATATTTACTACATGAATTATAAAAACCAGTTGGTGCTCACCGGAGAAATTAACGATGTGGGAAATCCGATTATGGCAAATGTGGATAAAAGTTATCGTGCCGGGATTGAACTTCAGGCCGGAATAATTATCACCAAAAACTTTGAATGGCAGGGAAATGTAACGTTCAGCCAAAGCAAAATAAAAGATTTTACTGAATATGTTGACAACTGGGACACCGGCGGACAGGAAGCATTTGAGCTGGGAACAACCGACATTGCTTTTTCGCCAAATACGGTTGCCAACAGCAGGTTGAGCTACAAACCGGCCAACAACTTTTCGCTGTCGCTGATTTCATCTTATGTGGGAAAACAGTTCATCGACAATACATCGAGCGACAAACGCAGCATTGATCCGTATTTTGTCAACAATTTTAAAGTAGATTATTCTTTCAGCGGAAGCGTATTTGATGAAATAAAACTCCACCTGATGGTGAATAATTTACTGAACGAAATGTATGAAAGCAATGCCTGGGTGTATTCCTACATTTTTGGCGGCGAGCGTTATGAAATGGATGGCTATTTCCCGCAGGCCGGCAGGCACTTCATGGTCGGGGTGGATTTTAGTTTTTAATATAAAACCCTTCTTCACCATCGGTGTCGCCTGGAGCGATATCAATGGTGGGGTATTCGAGTATTCGTGGCACGAACTCAAAGTCGTGCCACGAATTTATTATTTATTCCAGCACCACTTTCCCTTCAATCTCCACCAGCAAATCATCGCGGCAAATATCTGCCAGAATAAACACTGCCGACAAATTTCCAAAGTAACGTTCCACAGTATTTTTTATGGATTTAAAATCCTTGCGGTGTTTTACATAAACACGAGTATGACCGTATTGGGGACGAATTCCGTTGTCCGGAATTTGTGATAAAACCTCATCAGAATACAAACGCCGGATATTTTCTATGGTGACTTCGGCCTGTTTCGCCGCATCACCCAAACCTATTGTTTCTTCCCCGCGTATGGAGGCAGTTCCGGAAATAAAAATCATTTTCTTCCCAAAAACCCCGAGATAACGTGCCCGCTCAAATTTGGGTGTGGTTTTAACGGCAAACTTTCCCCCAATCAAAACTTTATCGCTATAAACATGTGCGGCAACCTGGCCAGGATTGTCAAGTGGCATCGTATGTGCAGATTCCGACTTCAGGGCCACAAATTCAATCAGCACGCCGCCCCGGTTCATGCCAATTCCGGTGGCTGCCGGATAGCCTGTTTCTTTAAAATGATGGGCATAAAAATCAGAACGGACATTGTTAAACTCCTGGTAACGTTGCTTGTCGTCATCAAAACCCAAAATATCCTCCAGGTAGTTCCACTGGCGAATTATGGAGTTTACCGGAAAACCGGCATACCCGAGCAACCCGCCAAAACCTTCGAAAGTGTTGGCTGCATTTTCATGGCAGCTTTTGCTTTTATTGGCCTGCACATTCCCGATTAAAATTTCGGTTCCTTCGCGTTCAAAAAGCATGGCAGCTCCATTTCCTTTTTGAATATATTTCGAATTCCAAAGTGTGGCATCGAAATAAAAAACCTCGGCCAGAATTTTACAGGTTAATGGCGGCTGGGCAATAATATTTACTACCACGGGCGTTGTAAACCGTTCGGAAATCAGTTCGTGCGCTTTCTCCTGCAAATTGCTATAAGAATTGTTATTGGACGTATCGGCAAAAAAATTAACCTTAAAAACTTTCTTTCCCGAATTAATCTGGTTCAACTGGCCAACACAGCTCAATAATTGGTTGTGCAGCGATTCAGTGGTATTATCGGGTTTTATATAGATTCGGTCTCCGTTTAGAAAATACATCCTGGTTCTTTTTTCTTCAAGAACTACAAATATGCCTTTTTTTTGTGAAAAAAAATTAATAATCACCGGTGGCTTTTGCGCCGTTCAAAACGGCTTCGGTGGAGCCAATCCCGAGCCTGTCGGCACCCTGTTCGAGAAAAGCTACAGCTTCGCTCCAGGTGTGAATTCCACCCGAGGCTTTTATTTTCATTTTATCGCCAACGGTTTTTACCATCACATCGATGTACTCCGGCTTTGCGCCCCCGGGACCAAACCCGGTGGAGGTTTTTACAAAATCGGCACCTGCCATAAAAGACAATTCGCACGCTTTGGCAATTTGTTCGGGTGAAAGAAATCCGCTTTCCTGAATCACTTTTACAGGCACATCGTGTTTGTGGGCCACCTCAACCACAGCTTTGATATCTTCTACCACGTAATGATAATCATCGCCCAGGAAACGCCCGATATTCATCACCATATCGATTTCATCCACACCATCTTCAATGGCCTGTTTGGCCTGAAATGCTTTTACAGGAGTGGTGTCAGCCCCGTGCGGAAAACTCAACACGCACGACACTTTCACTCCTGAATCTTTCAGCAGCTCTTTGGCAGCTGAAATATCGCAGGGTTTCACACACATGCTGAAAACGCCGTTCTCTTTGCACATGCTGGCATGTTTTTGTAAATCTACTTCGGTAAATTCCGGTTTTAATACCGCATGATCAATTGTTTTGGCTACTTGTTCTTTTGTGTACATAGCTTAAAATTTATTCTTCCATTTCTTTTAAAATCTGCTCAACCTGTTCGTTGGTTTTCAGCAACTTGTCTTTACATATTTTCAGCAGTGTGGAAACCCTCTTCACTTTTTCGGCCAGCTCGTCCACATCCAGCTCTTCATTTTCAATTTTCCCGAGAATATCTTCAATCTCCAGAATTGCCTCGTTGTAAGATACTTTTTTCGTTGCCATTTTATTCTTTTTTTGTGATTTTACTTTTAACTTTTCCATCAGCAAAACGGGTTTCCACTTCATCGTCAACCGCAAGTTGTTTCACCGATTTAACTACCCGGTCATTTTTCATGGTTAGCGTGAAACCCCGTTTCAACACATTTTCAGGATTCAGCAACCGCACTGCATTTTCGTTCAAATGAACCCGTTCCGATTCCTTCGAAAGCAGGTTCCGGGTGACCGACTTTAACCGCCCGACCAATCTGCTGTTTTCTGTCTGCTCTTTGAAAAACACTTCGCCTGCCAGCGTTTTTAGTAACTGCCGGTTTCGTTCAAGGCCATTCTTTTTTCTATTGTTCCAGGCCGTAACTGCAGATTGCAAATCGTACTGAATTGTATTCAGTTCATATTTTTTATTGAATGAAAACCGGCTAACCTGCTGTTGAAACTTGTTTCCTTTTGCCGTGAGCTGAGTCTTTTTTTCATTAATAAACCGCGTAACCAGCTGGTGAAAATCAGCTGCAAAACTTTCCAGCTGATGGTGTTTCTCCTGCACATTTTCGCGGGCTGCGTCAACCACTTCTTCTTCCATTGTAAGCAACCTGTCATAAAAACGTTCAACACCTGTAATAAAAAATTCAGCCACGGCGGTGGGAGTTTTCATGCGGGTATGTGCCACCATGTCAGTAATTGTATCATCTTTTTCGTGCCCAATGCCGGTAATAACAGGTAACGGAAACTGGGTGACATTAAAAGCCAGTTCGTAATTATCAAAACAACTTAAATCGGCCGAAGCTCCCCCACCCCTGATAATTGCCACGGCATCGAAAAAATCTTCGTACTGAAAAATCCGTTCCAGTGCATTTATAATTGAAGGAACAGCCCCTGTTCCCTGCATTGTTGCCTCAAAAATGTGCGCATAAAAACGGAAACCAGCAGGATTATTTTCCAGTTGATTCATAAAATCCTGGTAACCGGCCGCGGTTTTGGAAGAAATCACGGCTATATTTTGCGGAACCAAAGGCAACTCCAACTCTTTGTTCATGCCAAAAACTCCTTCGCGCTGCAACCGTCCCATGATTTCTTTCCGCTGCAGGGCCAAATCGCCCACGGTGTAAGCCGGGTCAATATCTTTAACATTCAGGCTCAATCCGTAAGCAGGATGATATTCTACCGAAACCTGAACCAAAATTTTCAGCCCGCGCGTAAACAATTGCCCGGTAGTGGTTTCAAAATAAGGTTTGAGCATCCGGTAGGTGTACGACCAGATAGTAGCCCGCGCCCGTGCAATAATGTCATTCTCCTCTTTTTCAACCAACTCGAGGTAGCAATGCCCGCTACGGTTTTCCTTCAATTCACTGATTTCGGCCACCACCCACACGGTACCGGGAATGGCTTCGCTAAGTGCATTCTTAATCCATTTGTTTAACTCGAAAAGTGTTAACTTTTGCTCCATCGGGTTACGGACTTTTATAAATTTTCACGGTTTCAGCAGATTCTTCTGAAACTACCTGCAAAAGTAACATACCTGAGGGCAAAAAATGAAGGTCATTCATCATAATTTTGGACGCTTCCGGTTTATCCACTTTGTAAACCAGGCGGCCGTCAGTGGTATAGAAGGAAATTTTTAGTTCGGAAAAAACACTTTTCGATTTTTTTTGTAAAACAAGGTAATCAGTCATCGGGTTGGGATAAACCAGCCAGTCGCCAAGAGTTTCAAGTTGCTCGATAACAGAAGTTTTAAGAATCTGGTCAGCCAATTTCATATCCGGGATACCGAATCCCAGCAACGAATCGGGATTATGAAACAGATGGGCACTCTGCTCAATGGC
Source organism: Tangfeifania sp. (assembly GCF_055108615.1). Taxonomy (NCBI): domain Bacteria; kingdom Pseudomonadati; phylum Bacteroidota; class Bacteroidia; order Marinilabiliales; family Prolixibacteraceae; genus Tangfeifania; species Tangfeifania sp. The sequence continues at coordinate 9,208 of NZ_JBSQIC010000015.1, forward strand.
ACTTTTCACCTGGAAAGCAGTTGCGTGTGGATTGGCTTGCCACAAACAGGCTGCAGCTCCCGCAATAACCGGCGAAGAATAAGAAGTACCATTGCCGGTGCCAATTGTTCCGTTACTTTTTTGCAGGGTGGTATTCCAGCCCACTGCCGACACGTTTGGTTTTACATCGCCATCGGATGCAGGGCCATAAGAAGTGAAAGGCGCAGGGGCACCGTCGCGGTTGGCTGCTCCAACACCAATTACACTATCGCCATCGGATGGAGCAATAATGTATTTCCACGGATTATTTACGCTGCCTTCATTCCCGGCGCTGGAAAACACAAGCATCCCGCGTGAAGCGGCAATATTGGCTCCCCGGGTAACGCGGGTGGTATTCCCGTCCATATCGGCATAGGTATGGTTCATGGTTGTATCGTTAAAAAGGGAATACCCCAGCGACGAATTGATAATATCAGCGCCCAGGCTGTCGGCATACTCAGCAGCGGCCACCCAGTTGTCTTCTTCAATAATATTCTCGGAGTAGGTATCCTCGGTACGAAAAAGCCAGTATGAGGCTTTGGGTGCAGTTCCAATTAGTTCTCCGGGTTGATTGCCGCCCATTATGGAAAGCACGCTCATTCCGTGATAATGCATTTCGAAAATATTGAAATTACTGTCTCTTGACACAAAATCACGGGTTCCCAAAATCTGGTTGTTGGCCCACAAACTGTCGAAAGCTGAATACTGGTTGGCTTTATAAAATCCGGCATCGAGCACGGCAATTTGCATTTTCTGCCCCCTGAAATCCTGGTTATGCAGAAACTGCCCGTTCAACTGCCCGACCTGGTAAACCGAACCGCCGTAAAAAGTGGTGTCGATGTCAAGTTGGTTTTCAGCCACAACCGGTTCGGCAAATTTATTTACTCCACTTTTAATTTGCGAAACTTTTTTGGTGAGCTGCACCTCTGTTACAAATGACAGTTCCCGTACTTTTTCTTCAAAATCGTCAGACTCTGTAGCGACAGTTATTCCGTTCAACCATTTTGATGAATGAATAAAGACAGCACCGAGTTGCAAAACCTGATTAATGTATCCGGGATCAACCGGTAAATCGAGCGAGTCGATTGGGATATTTTGCTTTTCACGACGTTCGATGGCTCGTTCAGAAAAATATTCTTCGGGGAAAGCAGTGGAGTAAGGCGTGTTCATTTTGTCAGAAAAACCAACCCAAAAATACATTTGGCCCCATGATGTTGCGGTGGTCAAAATCAATACTGCCAATAATATAAAAATCCTCACTTTCTTCATGCCGGTGCCAACGATTCAGTTTTCTTGCCTGATTTAACTTAAGTAGTACAAATTAATGAAATCCAGCGACTTTTTAATTATAGATTCAAGAGAATTTGAGTAATCCGGTGCAAAAGCTTTGTCCCCAACAGAATAGCAAAATAACTATTCTTCGGAAAAATAACTACCTTCCCTTTTGCATTTGCCTCATGTATTCGGAGGGGGCCTGCATGAATTTTTCCGGATCAGGAATGTTTTGCCTGCCTTGTTCCAGGTTTTTTATTTCCTGGTTGGCAATACTGTCGCGCACTTCAGGATTCAGCAAAACGCCTTCGTTATATTTTAAGGTATAAAGCAATTCGCCGGAATCATTGTAAAATTTCCAGTCGTCGTGCCGCAGATTGTTTTTATAATGTGCCTTCATTTCCAGTCTTCCGTTTTTGAAATAGGAAAGGCAAAGGCCATTTCGTTTTCCGTTGCTGAAATTGCATTGCATGTAAGGGTTGCCATTTTTAAAAAAGACCTGGTACTTTCCTTCCTGACGACCGTTTTCCCATTCGGCCTCTTCCATCACTTCGCCTGTGGGGTAAAATTTCCGGGAAATCCCGTGTTTTTTATCGTTGACATATTGCTCTTCCGAAAATTTCACATTTTCAGAAAAGAACGTCCATTTGCCTTCCTTCTTTTCATCGATATAAGCCCCCTGAGCTATTTTTTTTCCTCGGTTATCGAACAGTTGCACAAATGCCGAGTCGGATTTTTCATCGTACTCGATTTTTGCTTTTACCTGTCCGCCGGTGTGATAACGTGTCCAGTTCCCTACCGGTTCACCGTCTTTAAATTCGCCCTCGTACATTAATCTGCCGTTGAGGTATTTTTTTTGCCATTTGCCCTGGCGCAAACCGTTGGCATCGGTTTGGTTAATTTGCGAAAAGCTCAAAAACGGGATACATATAACCAGGCTAAAAAATAACAATCGCATAAATCATTCTTTTGTGTGGGAACAAAAATAGTTTAAAGTTTTGAACCGGTGTAATAATACCATTTTTCAAAACAAACTAAAAACTGAAAACCCCAGGAGACTCAGCTTCCAAAACGTAAACTTTTAAAAATTTACCACCATGAACAAAAAACAAGTTAACCGCAAGGAGATGTATGACGCGGTGATTGCATTTCTCGATGCCAATGCCGAAAAGTGGTCTTCCATTCCAAAAGCAGGCGAATTTAAAAACGAATTTTCAGTGGTAGTCGTTCAAATTGAACAGGCGCAGGAGGCACAGCAGGATGCGCAGGTTTTTGTGGGCAAAAACAAAACACGGATACTTAGCTGCCCGCGAGGTGGTGGATAATTAATTTGTGTTTGCGTTTTATTATTCATTTTAATTGGCGGGAGTTCCGGAAACGGGGCTCCTGCTTTGTTTGTACAATTGAGGGAAGCGTGTTTTGGGTGGATTTATAAAAAATACGGTCAGATGCGAAGAAAGTGGTAACAATGGTTTGACAAGTCAGATATATAGGCTTTTGGAAGGAGTCGCCAATAAAATACGTATTCCCTGTATGACATCATCTTATGACATAAAATAGGTATAACATTGAGTATTCATTATAGATTTTTTACTTTATTCTCCATCTTACTGTCGTTATAAAACTGTTTACTTTTTATATGCCAAAACGTTAAGTCAGAGAATTCATCTGGATATTTTTCTCCTGCAATGTTTTGGATAAGCTCCATTATAATTTCAGTAGCTTCCTCTTCTGAACCATAAGGCAAAGCACTTTCTATACCTTCTGTTAATCCATCATTTTTCAACAGATTGGAACATTCTTCTTTTAAATATGTTTTTACACTTTCATTTGCATTGGTTATGCTTTCGGGTAGTTTAGAACAATTGTCCAGTATATAAATAATATCCTCAAAATCATGACTTTGTCGTAAATCAGTACCACCACGTCCTTTATGTGCCTCAAATTTCGCAGCCAAATAATATTCCGGTGGAAAAACAAAAATTTCAGTTCCGTCGGGGAGCGTTTTTTGTATTTTAATTTCAATCCCCTCCTCGTACCACTGGTTACTAAAACCAAGAACATCTGAATCAGTTGGCATAACATCGACTTTGATGTCATTGTAAATCCATCTGCAAATTAGCGCTCCTTCTGACGTGTCGTTTTTAAAGCCTCTGGCTCTTAGATTTTCTTCCAATCGTGCTAATTGAAGCCTTGAACTAATTTCAATTACACAATCTACATCAATAGTTGGTCTGATTTCCGAAGCCGCCGGATTATCGGCATAAAGTTCAGCAACCGCACCTCCTACAAAAACCATTTCATCTTTTAACTCCCCCAAACCATTGGCAACAGTTTGAAGCATTTTAATATTTTCACCAGGCATTTTTCAGGCGTTTGTTTAATTCGTCGATTGCAATTTGTATTTCCCTCACGCGACCAACCCGAATGGTGTCAACAATAGTTAGTAGTTCATAGAATAATTTATCCTCCTGAACTATCGGAGGGAGCGTTTTGTATAATGGCTCAATGGCTTGACCTCTGTGAGTGCCTTTAGCATTAGCCCATACATAAATGTCGGCATCCGATGAAATATGTTCTTTTATTGGCGAGGCAGAATGGGCAGTAGGAATTCCTTTAACTATAGCTCCCGGCTCAGTTGGAAAAACATATTTTAACCCGTAAACAAGGAACTCAGTAAAAGAATTGATATTAACTTTTCTTTTTTTACTATCAATGAGCTTTGCAATCTTACATCTGTTCAATGCTTCAGAAACTTCAGAAGGACTTATCCCAATAGCATTTGCAATATCAATATTTCGCCACTCATCATCTCCTATTGAAATAATCTTCAATAGAACAACAATATCTTGTGGACGCATTCCATTGTGCTTTTTCATAATCACCATCGTTGATTCGCGATTCGCGAATTGCAAATATATCTATAATATCAATTCAAACAAAAAGTATTCTTTGATTATTAAAGTCATAAGCAGTAAGCCTTCCAAAACCTTCATTATCTTTATAAACACAGCCAGTATCAATATTAATTACACGATGCTTTGAAAGAACTCTTTCTTTACATTTAGCAACACTTACAGGATTATGACCATGAACAATAATCCTATCTGACAATAACGCATTTGTGTAAGATTCTTTGCATTTCCAAAGCATTGAATAATTATCAGTAAAAGGATTAAGCGCATTATCATTAAATCCGGCATGTACAAAAAGATAATTTTCGAATGCGTAATAGAATCTCGAACTTTTAAAGAATTTAATGTATTTCGATTCAATATCTTTTGCAGAACTAATTTCAAAGCTTTTTAAAGTTTCATTTCCGCCGTTTTGAATCCATAGTGAAATATTCTTTTCATTTTCATAAGCATCAAGCAGCATCGCCTCATGGTTACCAATTAGCGGAATGATGTCAAATCCCTTCTCCTGTAATTTCATTATAAAATCAACAACTTCTTTACTTTTATCACCTCTGTCAATGTAGTCACCGAGCAGGATAAGTTTGTCATTTTTTTGAAGTTGGATTTTGTTTTGTACCAATTCCTTTAAAGAATCGAAACATCCGTGAATATCGCCAATTGCAAAGAGTCTTTTATTCATAACTCAAAAGGTTGAATAGCGTTTGTAGATTAGGAAATTGCATTCCTTTGCACTTATTTTTTAGTGCAATCACCTTCATACTTCTTCTCTTATTTTTCTGAAAATACATGTATGTGTATTCACGATATACAAAAATTCAGTTTTTAGTTTCAGCATTTAAAAATAAGAATAATTGTTGGGAATCAACCATTTAATGATAATTTCCAGGAGCTGGCAAGGCAAAAAACCGGGCAGCTACCGGGCATTCAACGTTTCGCAACGGGCTCACTTTTAAAACAATTGGTAAAATAAGGGGATTAGGGTTGGTTTAGGGGGTAAACCATTGGGCTACTAAGGTTCGTGGAGAGTTAAATAAGGTTTTTCCCAACAGGTTCGCCTGGTGTGTGCCGGCTGGCGGGAAAGGTGGTGAATAGGTTCTGCTTTACATCCATTTTATTGAGCAGGTGACCGAGAGTGACTAACTCAACAGGCCTGTAGGAGACCAGCTCAAATGAAAAAAGCCCCGCAGCAAACTGCGAGGCTTTGATTTCGATTTTTTTATTTGCCATTAGCTAAGCCACGACTTCAGCATCCAGATGCGTTTTTCAGTGGCTCCAATTAAATCACTGAGCAAAGCTGAAGTTCCTTCGTCGCCGTCGGCGGTTTCAAGTACTTCGTACAATTTTTTCAGCAATGTTTGGCTGTTGTATAGAACAATCTTTACGCCTTCGCTACCATCGGCAACAGTTCCGGCTTCTTTCAAATCAGAAATTTTCACATAGTCGGCAAACGTATGCAGCGGCTGTCCGTCAACCATTAAAATACGTTCTGCAATTTCGTCAACAACTTCGGCTGTTTCGTTGTACAATTCTTCGTATTTTTCATGCAAGGAAAAGAACTGAGGCCCTTTAACATTCCAGTGCAATCCTCTTAAATTCTGATAAAAAATTTGGTAATCAGCCAGCAGGTCGTTTAATTCGTCAACTAATTTTTGATTTTTTGTACTCATAATTTTTGATTTTTTTTGTTTTGTTATTCAATACTTCAAAGATACTATTAATTATATTTTCTATCTTTATATAACTATAAATTTTACTTATGCTTAATATTACTCAGCTGGAATATTTAAAATCATTGGTTCAATTTGGCAGCTTCTCTATTGCAGCAAAAAAATTACAAATCACACAACCCGCATTAAGTTTGCAAATTGCAAAGCTGGAGAAGGAACTTGGATTCCGGCTGCTCGACCGCCGAAAACGCCCACTTGAGCTAACACCGGAAGGCGAGGTTTTTTACCAGAAAGCGGTGGACATTTTACTGAAAATTCAGGAGCTGAACAAAGTAACTGCCGATATGGGGGAACAAATCTCAGGCAACCTGAAAATCGGAATTATTCCCACTTTGGCACCATATCTTGTTCCGATGTTCATTAACGATATGAATAAAAACTACCCGCAGTTACAGGTTGAAATCAGCGAAGTCAAAACAGAAGAAATTATTCATGAATTAAAAATGGGCAACCTCGATTGTGGCATTCTTTCCACTCCGTTAAGTGCTATCGGAATCGATTTCAAACCGCTTTTTTACGAACGGTTTTATGCCTACATTTCACCCAATCACCCGCTTTGCAACAAAAATGACCTCAAAGTAACCGATTTGGATAAGGAAGAAATCTGGTATCTCGAAGAGGGAAACTGCTTCCAAAACCAAGTGAACTCCATCTGTAAAATCAACTACCAGGAGCAGGCCAATCGAAATCTGGTTTACCGCAGCAACTCGATAGAATCGCTGCGCCGGATTGTGGAAAATAAGGGCGGTATCACTTTTATTCCGGAGTTGGCTACCATTAATGTTTCGGTGGAGCAGGAAGATTTAATCAAAGCGTTTTCAGAACAGCCGACCCGCGAAATCAGTGTGGTTACGCTGAAAAATTATGCAAGTGAGCGACGGATAAAAGTGCTGCAGAAAACCGTTTTGAAAAACATTCCGCAGCGGATGAAAAAACAGCCTACTGACTGGATTGTGGATACGAACATTCGGATATAAAAAATTCATTTGAAAATCTATGGAACAAATTCCCTTTGTGTGAATTTAACGGCGATATCTTTTTTATCCTGCTCTGTTTTACCGCTCAACTGCTGCCACTCGCCCCTTACCTGTTCAAGTTTTTCTGAGTTATTCGATTGCTCCTCAGGCAGTTTCGACTGCTTCTTTTTCGGGAAAAACCACCGAACGGTTGCTAAATAAAGGCCATCAATTAAAAGCGCAAGAACAGCATAAATTATTATACCCAATAATGTAACTGCCCAGAATACAATTCCGGCGGTGAATTCATCTGCTCCAATATTAATTGCAAATATTCTGGCGAATGTACCTAACAATACACATCCTACCAGAACAGACAAATAAACAACTATATATTCAAGATATTTGGAATGCATCTTTTATTATATCTGCGAACTTGTAATTGCAAGGTAGCAAATGTATGTTTAATTCAATAAAAAGTATCTAAAAAAGCTTTGTTCGAGGGCGGGTTACAGGCAAGTGCTGACCTGTAAAGAATTGGAAGGGCAGCTTTTGTCGTGTGGTGCCTGTAGGCGTTGTTCTCTGTAACGGAGTAAAAAGCGACTGTTCTCCGTGAGCAGGCGAACGGGGTCAGAGCGCATTGGAGCCGGTTAAGGAAATAGGCCGGGGCACTGGATAGAAAACCAGTGAAAACCATAGCTATCGAATAAATTCAGATAATATATTAGACAATATTGATTATTTTTTGTATTTTTAGCAAACATTTTATCCAAAATATGTATTCATTAGAACCAACACCTAACGAGGTAAGTAAAAAGTTAGCAAACAGGTTTCGAATTCTACGAAAGAAATCAAAAATCTCACAGCAAGAGATGGCAGAAAGGTCTGGTGTTTCACTGGGTAGCTTAAAACGTTTCGAAAATACCGGAAAAATATCTTTGGAATCACTGCTTAAATTAATGCACCTTCTTGGACGATTAAATGAAATCGATAGTATTCTTGCCATTGATGAAAACAGGGAAGATATTGAAGAGCTTTTTACAAAATAATTTAAAATCCTATGATAGGAACAAAAAGAATAACAGTATATCTGTTGCTTGAAGGAAGTAGATTTGAAGTAGGCGAGCTGGTACTATCCAATGGTAGAATTTATTTTAGATATGATGCGGACTACCTGAAAAATGGATTCAGCCTGTCCCCTATTAAATTACCGTTTACCAGTGAAATTGTGAGTACTGAAAGAGAACCGTTTGAAGGATTATTTGGTGTATTCAATGACTCTTTACCCGATGGATGGGGACGTTTGTTGCTGGATCGTTCATTAGCTTCAAAAGGAATCGACATTGCCGGAATTACACCTTTAGACAGATTAGCCTTTGTTGGATCAACAGGTATGGGGGCTCTTATTTACCAGCCTGAGATTGAACCGAGAAAAGATGCAGGTACAATTCCTGAGTTGGATTTAATTGCAAAAGAGGTGAAACAGATACTTCAGGGAACAAGTTCTGACATTATTGAAGAATTATTTATTCTTGGAGGATCGTCCGGAGGTGCCCGCCCTAAGATTTTTGTTGGCTATAATCCTAATACCGGAGATATGATAAGTGGCCTGAAAAACCTCCCTGAAGGATATGATGACTGGATTATAAAGTTTCCATCGTCCTCAGACAATCCGGAAATTGCCAATATCGAATTCGCGTACCACAAAATGGCATTGCAAGCAGGCATACAAATGAGTGAATGCAGGTTATTTACCGGAAATTCGGGAAAGGTATATTTTGGAACAAAGCGATTTGATCGGGAAGGGAGTAAGCGTCTGCACACGCATACCGCCTCCGGACTTATGCATGATAATTTCAGAATGAGTACCATGGATTACGGACATTTAATGGATTGTGCATTCCGGCTGGAAAGGCATGTAAAAGCCTACGAGAAAATTTTCAGACTGGCAGCATTCAATGTTTACTCACATAACCGCGACGACCATAGTAAAAACTTCTCTTTTCTAATGAACGGAAAAGGGGAATGGCAGTTTGCCCCGGCTTACGACCTGACATTTTCAAATTCCGCATACGGATTTCACAGTACCATGATAGCCGGGGAAAGTCAGGATCCCGGACGAAAACAGCTAATGAAACTGGCCGATCATTTTGGCTTAAAAAACGCTGGAATTATTATCGAAGAAGTTCAGGATGCTATTAACCAGTGGCCAACAATAGCAAAGGAGTACGGCGTATCAAACGATATTATTCAGAATATTCAAAAAGCTGTGAGTAAAATTATGGACTAAAACATATTTTAGTTTTGGTACTATACTACGACAAAAATAAATGAAAAATAAGATATTAAAAACATCATATCAAACAAAAACGCAGTAAGTTTTTGACTTACTGCGTTTTGCTAATTATTGATTATCTTTAATAATCGTACCCTATTTGACTTCCTCAAAGTCAACGTCAGTAACTTCTCCGTCGTCTTTATCGTTGCCACCTGACTGACCGCCTTGCTGACCATCCTGTGATCCTGACTGGCCGCCCTGCGGACCTGCCTGCTGGCCACCCTGGGCTTGTTGCTGTGCATTGTACATCTCCTGTGAAGCAGCGGAGAATACTTTGTTCAGTTCTTCCATCGACGAATCGATGGCTGCTATATCTTGGTTTTTATGCGCTTCTTTCAGCTTGGCCAGTGCATCTTCAATTGGTTTTTTCTTATCAGCCGGAATTTTGTCGCCGTAATCTTTCAGCTGTTTTTCAGTCTGGAAAATCAAACTGTCGGCCTGGTTCATTTTATCCACTTTTTCTTTGGCCTGTTTGTCGGCTTCGGCATTGGCTTCAGCTTCTTCTTTCATCCGTTTAATTTCGTCTTCCGATAAGCCGGAAGATGCTTCGATACGGATTGATTGCGATTTGCCTGTTGCCTTGTCTTTAGCGTGAACATGCAAAATACCGTTGGCATCGATATCGAACGACACTTCAATTTGCGGTACTCCGCGCGGGGCGGGTGGAATTCCATCGAGGTGGAACCGTCCGATTGTTTTATTACCCGATGCCATTGGGCGTTCGCCCTGCAACACGTGAATTTCAACTGAAGGCTGATTATCAGCGGCAGTTGTAAATGTTTCCGACTTTTTCGTTGGGATGGTAGTATTGGCCTCAATTAATTTGGTCATTACTCCACCCATGGTTTCAATACCCAGTGAAAGCGGGGTAACATCCAGCAGCAGTACATCTTTTACTTCACCGGTTAAAACACCGCCCTGGATAGCTGCACCAATGGCAACCACTTCGTCAGGATTCACTCCTTTCGACGGATTTTTACCGAAGAAATTTTTTACTTTTTCCTGCACTGCCGGAATACGGGTTGAACCGCCTACCAGGATAACCTCGTCAATTTCGCTGGCAGAAATCCCTGCACCTTTCAGTGCCTTGCGGCATGGTTCGATGGTTGCGTTTACCAACGAATCAGAAAGTTGTTCGAATTTAGAGCGTGATAACGTTTTCACGAGGTGTTTTGGCACACCGTCAACCGGCATAATGTATGGCAGGTTAATTTCGGTAGATGTTGAACTCGACAGCTCAATTTTAGCTTTTTCGGCAGCTTCTTTCAAGCGTTGCAGTGCCATCGGGTCGCGTTTCAGGTCAACACCTTCGTCTTTTTTAAACTCTTCGGCCAGCCAGTCAATAATCACCTGGTCAAAATCGTCACCCCCAAGGTGCGTGTCACCGTCGGTCGATTTTACTTCGAAAACGCCGTCGCCCAACTCGAGAATGGAAATATCGAAAGTACCTCCCCCAAGGTCGAAAACGGCAATTTTCATGTCTTTGTCTTGCTTATCCAAACCGTAAGCAAGTGATGCGGCAGTTGGTTCGTTGATGATACGTTTAACTGTAAGGCCTGCAATTTCGCCTGCTTCTTTAGTTGCCTGACGTTGTGAGTCGCTAAAATAGGCAGGCACAGTAATTACGGCTTCACTCACTTCCTGTCCCAGGTAATCTTCGGCAGTTTTCTTCATTTTTTGAAGCACCATTGCCGAAATTTCCTGCGGTGAGTAGTTACGGTCATCAATCTGGACCCTTGGCGTATTATTATCTCCCTTAATTACTTTGTAAGGAACCCGGTTTACTTCTTTTGCTACTCTGTCGTAGGTTTCTCCCATGAAGCGTTTGATTGAAGAAACGGTCTTCTCGGGATTGGTAATAGCCTGACGTTTTGCGGGGTCACCAATTTTACGTTCCCCGTTTTCAACAAATGCAACAATCGAAGGTGTGGTACGTTTCCCTTCGCTGTTGGGTATTACAACAGGCTCATTACCTTCCATTACCGCTACGCATGAGTTGGTAGTTCCTAAGTCTATTCCAATTATTTTTCCCATTAGTATATTTTTTTAATGATTCATTTCTAAAATTTCGATGGATACTATTCAATCATTGTGCCACCTGAAAAGATGGTGGTTTTAACGAAAATCTGACACAAAATGGCCTGAAATCGGTTTTCAGCTTGTCAATTCCGGTGACAAAAAGGCAGAATGAATAATAAATTTACATTTTAAAAAAAGATTGTTAAATTCGAACTCCTATAAAAATCAACAAAAATGAGTACTAAATCATTGCGGACCGAACCCCAAAAACGCCTTTATTCGCTCGATGTACTTCGTGGTTTCGATATGTTCTGGATTACCGGCGGCGGAGCGCTTGCCATTGCAATCTCGCAACTTACCGGTGCCGGGTGGCTCGAAACGCAAATGCACCATGTAAAATGGGCGGGGTTTCACTTCGAAGATTTAATTTTCCCGTTGTTTATGTTTATTGCGGGAGTTGCCATCCCCTTCTCGGTAAAATCGAAACTGGAAAAGAATGTTCCGAAGCGAAAACTTTTTTTGAAGGCTTTAAAAAGGTTGGTTATCCTTATCCTGCTTGGAATTTTATATAACGGCACGTTCCGCAGCGGTTTCAGCGACGGCCGCATTGCCAGTGTGCTAGGGCAGATTGGCATTGGTTACTTTTTTGCCGCGCTCATCGTCATCTATTTTAAATCGTTTCGAAGCCGCATAATCTGGCTCGTCAGCATCCTGACCGGATTCGGAATTATTCAGCTGTTAATACCAGTTCCCGGATTTGGAGCTGGCGTACTCACACCCGAAGGTTGCATCAACGGATATATTGACAGTTTACTCCTGCCCGGAAGAATGTATGGCGGAACTTTCGATCCCGAAGGAATTTTATGCAGCCTCTCGGCCACCGGAATTACACTGATGGGAACCATTGCGGGAAATATTCTGCGCCGAAAAGACACAACAGACTGGCAAAAAACCGGTTACCTGGCAGTATGGGGAGCAGGTTCAATTATTCTGGCGCTGGGACTTTCTACTTTCTACCCCATCATTAAAAGCTGCTGGACTTCCACATTCAACCTGCTGACAGGCGGTATCAGCTTCCTGCTCATGGCCTTGTTTTACCTGGTTGTTGACCACTGGGGAATTCACAAGGTGTTTTTCTATTTCCGAGTAATCGGGATGAATTCAATTTTTGTGTACCTGTTTACCCGGATTATAAACGTACAACGAATTTCGGAATTTTTCTTCGGTTGGCTGGCTCAACCGCTGGGTGATAACAGCCATCTTGTAATTCTGCCCGGCAGCCTTTTAATTATCTGGCTGGTGCTTTATTACATGTACAAGAAAAAAATACTCCTGCGGGTGTAAACCACTATTTCTTGCTATTTTTACTGAAAACAGTACAGCGTGAATAAAAAGCAAACAGAAAAGAAAATTGCAGAATTTCTGAAAGTGAAAATTCCAAATTTGCTGGGGATATACACTTTCGGAAGTTTTGCCGACAACAGGCTGACTCCGGAAAGTGACATCGACATTGCTTTTTTGACATGGGAAAAATTTTCTGCGGTGGAAAAGTGGAAAATTCAGGAAGAGCTGGCTTCGCTGCTCGATATTGATATCGACCTGGTTGATTTAAAAGATGCATCGGTTGTGTTGCGCGCCGAAGTTGTAGAAAACGGAACGCGTATTTACACGGGAAATGAGTATGAATGTGACAATTTTGAGGTGACAACTTACTCGATGTACGCCGATTTGAACGAAACAAGAAAAGATATTTTGAATGACTTTAAAGAAAAATATGGACGAAATTCTGATAAATAAGCAAACGACGATTAACCGATGCATCAAAAGAATCAGGGAAGATTACCAGGATGATTTCAGCGAGAATTTTACCCGGCAGGATTCCGTCATTCTAAATATTGAAAGGGCTTGCCAGACCGCCATTGACATAGGAAATCGAATAATTAAGCTTAACAAATTAGGACTTCCCCAAAGCAACAGGGATACATTTATTAAACTTGAAAAGAACAAAATAATAACACCGGAATTAAGCAGCAAAATGCAGGCAATGGCAGGGTTTCGCAATCTTGCTGTGCATGATTATGGTTCCATTAATCTGGATATTGTTGTTAACATCGTGGAAAATAACCTCGATGATTTGAAAAGTTTTGCGGAAACAGTGATTGCTGAAACTTGAATCCTCTAATAAAGTAGGTTCTAAATGTCATTTCGAGTGTTCACCTAATTTTATTAGGCATAATGAGAAGATGACAGAAAATACATCTTTATGAATTCTTTGAGCCTTTAATATTTTGTGGTGAATAAGAAATAGCCAGTAAGACACAAAAACACGAAGGATTCACTAAGGATTTTAATATTTAGAGCGATAGAACGAAACCGACACTTCCGGCCCAGGCAACACAAATGTATCGTTTTCAGTAATTCGCCATGAAAAAGCCAGATCCATCCGGTATTTGGAACTTAGCTGCGAGTAGTAATTCACGTAAGGAATGAAATTGTGGCGCACAGTGCCAAAATCGTCAATGTCATTCACAACTACGCCCGGTATATATTTCAGTCCAAAATCATAACGGGTCTTCAAATCAGGATAAAAACTCCAGCCCAGTTCTGTTTCCAGTAACATCCAGTCCTGCTTTTTGTAGCTGTTGTAGCTCAGGTTAGCTCTTACTAAGCGGTTCCAATTCAGGTTGCAGTACTTTTCATGTTCGATTTTGAGGTAACCCCCAAAAATAAAATCGGGCTCGTGGTTATAGTAATTAAAAAACGGACCTACCTCCACCCGTGTCCCGTTCATTCGTGGCATGAACTCTCCCATTTCCCAGTCAGAAGGAATGCTTTCCGGTTCTTCCAGCAGCATTTGCCGGTTAATGAACGATTTCAGCTGTTCCGCCTCTTTTTCTGCGTCGTGCCCCGAACGGGCATTCCGGCTGTGTTTGGTTCTTCCGATTTCAACGGCAAGCCGGGTAATTTCTTCATCCGAAAAATTTCTGCGTGCGTAATTTTTGTTCAGCAAGTACTCAGCCACCATAAAATGGTTCATCGGATTCAGTCGCCCCCGGCCCCAGCCTGCAGCGGCTTCAAATCCATACCTGAGCTTCGACTGACTGGAATCTTCGGAATATGGCGCTACCACCTGGTTCGAGTCTGTTCTCACTCCTTCGGTAGTACGGCGATACAAATCAAATTGCCCCCAGGCATTTACCTTTACAATGGTGTAGTTTTTAAAATCGTAGTAAAACCGGCTGGCATAACCTGCTGCTGCCTTGGTTCGCATACCGATGACATCCTGGTTGGCATCGATAAATTCGGTTGTGGTGCTATCCCTCAAAGTTCCGCTACCCAGGAACGGACCGGCTTCAAATGTATAATTCCAGTCTTCCTGCCTGAATACAAGGTATTTCCAGTTTTGGTCCGACCACCTGAAAAGCAGCGAATTTGTTGTCAGATCCTCAAAATAATTTGAATTATCGGTTAATTCCTGCTCCCTTTCTTCCTGCAAATGGTAAATAAATCCCGTATTCAGTTCTTTCTTCAAAAACGGGAAAAGCATCGTGCTGTCATTTTCAAAATTCTCAGTTGAATAGCCTGAGAATCCTGAAAAAATCAGCAAAACCAAAAACAATATTTTTATGCCTGTATATTTTTTCATATTTCTGAACACTCCTTTAGGTGCCAAAGTAATGAAACTTCTTTTAAACCCAAATAAACCTGCGGTTAATAAAAGTTAAGCAAAACTAATAATTAGCAACAGAGTTAAAATATATAAAATATCTCTTAAAATTGTTTGAGCATTTTCTTCACACGAAGAATTACAGTGTCAATTTACCGACATTAGAGAAAAACAGTGTTGCGGAGGTAAAAACCTTTGGTTACTTTTGTATAAAAATAAAATATCAAAAAAATGTCGGTACACAACGAAATAAAAAAAGTAACCACTCACCGTTTATCGGAAATGAAACTAAGGGGTGAAAAAATTGCCATGCTCACTGCATACGATTTCAGCATGGCCAGCCTGGTTGATGAAGCAGGGCTTGATGTGGTTCTGGTAGGCGATTCGGCTTCCAATGTAATGGCAGGCCATGAAACCACACTGCCCATCACCCTCGACCAGATGATTTATCACGGGGCATCGGTAGTAAGAGCCGTTAAGCGTGCACTGGTGGTTGTGGATTTGCCTTTTGGAACCTACCAGGGTAACTCACGCGAAGCTTTAACTTCGGCCATCCGCATAATGAAAGAAACGGCTGCCGACGCTGTAAAACTCGAGGGCGGTTCGGAAGTTATTGAATCGGTACACCGGATTATATCGGCTGGAATTCCGGTGATGGGACACTTGGGACTGATGCCACAATCTATCCATAAATTCGGAACGTACACGGTACGCGCAAAAGAGGAAGCCGAAGCCGAGAAGTTACTCAGCGATGCCAGGCTGCTGGAAGAAGCGGGTTGTTTCTCTGTAGTGCTGGAAAAAATACCTGCCAAACTGGGCGGAAAGGTGGCCGAAGAACTGAAAATTCCTGTTATTGGGATCGGTGCCGGTAACCAGGTAGATGGGCAGGTACTTGTTATTCACGACATGCTTGGCATTACCCAACAATTTTCGCCCCGGTTTTTACGCCGTTATCATAACCTTGCAGCTGAAATAAAAGGAGCTGTGGGCTCATATATTAAAGATGTGAAATCGCAAGATTTTCCCAATGAAAAAGAGCAGTATTGAGAAAATTTATAGTTCCGGGTTTAAAGTTTAAAGTTTAAAGTGGAGGTACTTTACGAAGACAATCATATTATTGCTATAAACAAAGCCTGTGGTGAGTTGGTACAATCGGATATCACAAATGAGCGTACTCTCGTGGACGACATGAAGGAATATCTGAAAAAAAAGTACAACAAGCCCGGGAATGTTTTTGTGGGGTTGCCACACCGGCTCGATCGTCCTACCAGCGGAGTGATGATACTGGCCAAAACCGGTAAAGCCCTCGAACGGTTGAACAAATTGTTTAAAGAACGTGGCCAGATTAAAAAAACCTACTGGGCGGTGGTAAACAAACGCCCGCCCAAATTTGCCGATACGCTGGAACATTACCTCAAAAA
This sequence comes from Tangfeifania sp., assembly GCF_055108615.1. NCBI lineage: Bacteria > Pseudomonadati > Bacteroidota > Bacteroidia > Marinilabiliales > Prolixibacteraceae > Tangfeifania > Tangfeifania sp. The sequence continues at coordinate 25,544 of NZ_JBSQIC010000015.1, forward strand.
AAACACCACCAAAAACAAAAGTTTTGCTTACCCCAAACCAATCCCGGGAGCCAAACTGGCAAGGTTAACTTACCGCCATGTTGCAAGTTTGCAACGCTATCATTTGCTTGAAATTGATTTACTGACGGGGAGACATCATCAAATCCGTGTTCAGCTGGGCACGCTTAATATGCGTATTAAAGGTGATTTGAAATACGGATTTCCGCGTTCCAATAAAGATAAAGGCATCCACCTGCATGCCCGCAAACTTGAATTTATTCACCCTGTAAAAAAAACGCAGGTTACCATTGTTGCCGACCCACCGGATGATCCGGTATGGAACGAATTATTAAAACTATTCAGGGAAAACAAATTCAGTCCAGTGATTCCGGTTTAAACGCAAAGGGCAGCAGGTCTTTAACTCCCTCCAAAACATGGATTTTTTTCTTCCCGTCGAGAATGATTCTTATGGGTTTACCAAAACGGAACTCGGCTTCTGCCAAAGCCTGACGACAAGAGCCGCAGGGTTTTACCGGCCCGTCAACTACATTTTCATTATTAGTGGCGGTTACGGCCAGTGTTTTCACGGCAACATCAGGATAGGTGGCATTGGCATAAAAAAGGGTCACCCGCTCGGCACAAAGCCCTGCAGGATAAGCCGCGTTTTCCTGGTTGTTTCCGCTGAAAATTTCGTTGTTTTCCAAAAGCAACGCGGCTCCAACATGAAACTTCGAATAGGGTGCGTAGGCATTTTTGGCAGCTTCGCGGGCAATCTTCACTAATTTTTGATCTTCGGCAGGCAATTCATCCACCGATTTATATTCATATACGAAAATCCGTAATTCTTTCGTTTCCATACCAGTGATTTTGCTCAAATGTACAATTTTTCAAAAAAATGAACGTACGCAAAATTTTTGAAATGAAGTTATAAGCGTAATTCACGTTGAACTGTTCATAAAAAATTTCAATTATCATAAAAAAAATGGCAGAAGAAATTATTTTTAACGCAAAATCTGAAACAACAAAGAATGAGACATATACTTCTATTTATATTAATTATTAGTGCCGCACTTACTGCTTACCCGCAATTTTCAAGACAGCAGTATATCAGTAAATATCAATTGCTTGCCATTGAAGAAATGGGCCGCAGCGGGATTCCGGCAAGTATAAAAATGGCGCAGGCTGTTTTGGAGTCGGAAAACGGGAACAGCGAACTTTCGCGGAAATCGAATAATCATTTTGGCATTAAATGCAAGCGGAACTGGAAGGGCGGAAAAGTTTACTACGACGATGATGCAAGAGGAGAATGTTTCCGGAAATACAAGTCGGTTGAAGATTCATACATCGATCACTCCAATTTTTTGATGTCGAACCCACGCTATGCTTTCCTTTTTGAACTGGCACCCGACGATTATGTGGGCTGGGCCAAAGGATTGAAACAGGCCGGCTATGCCACGGCACGCGACTACGACAAGCGCCTGATTAAAATTATTGAAGACAATAAGCTTTACCGTCTCGATTACAAGGAGAGTTTCAGCCCGCTTTTGGCCTACAACGAAAACAGGCCACTCAACGAGGGGATGAACTCCGGTGTTACCATCAATCCTTTTCAGGCGCACGAAATAGTTGAAATAAACGGACTGGAAGCTGTAATTGCCCAGAAAGGCGATACTTACGAAATTATTGCCCAGGAACTGGACATGAAACCCTGGCAGCTATACAAATTTAACGACTGCGCCGAAGGTTACCGCCCGCAACCGCGCGAGGTTATTTACATTGAACGAAAAGACCGGAGAACATCAAAAGATCAGCTCACCCACACCGTTTCGGCAGGCGAAACCATGCACTTTATTTCACAAAGGTATGGCATCAGGCTGAAACCTCTTTACCGCCGCAACCGCATGGATTTTGGCGACCAGCCTTCAACCGGAGAGGTAATTAATTTACGGAAACGAAAACGGAAATAAACAATCAACGGTTCTACTCCATTTTTTTATCTTTAAAACATGGCGTGGAATAGCAGGAATATCAAAAAATGGTTCAATCCATTAAAAAATGGATTGACAGTGCTGATTTGGTTACCAGTGCTTTACTTTGCCGCTGCCCTGCTGCTTTCATTTTTGCCCACCCACCCGCCTGAACAAAACTGCCGCCCCGAACACAAAATTTTTGTTTCAACCAATGGCGTTCATCTCGACATTATTCTGTCCGTTGAAAATATTGCCCCTGATTTGCGTTCACAGTTGCAGTTAGCTGCCGTCACCCGGTTTGTTGCGTTTGGCTGGGGCGACAAGGAATTTTATATAAAAACCCCCGAGTGGTCGGACCTGACTTTTCCGGTTGCATTCAGGGCACTGTTCCTGAAAACGGAAACGGCCATGCATGTTACCTCACTTGGCCGCTCATTTAACGGCTGGAAGGAAGTAGAAATCTGCAAAGGGCAACTCCACGCGCTAAACAGTTACATCAATTCTTCCTTTAAAAAAAACGAAACCGGCGAATTGAAAAAACTCGATTTCGCGGGCTACACAAGCCACGATGATTTTTATGAAGCCAACGGAAATTTTACTGTTTTTCGCACCTGCAACGTTTGGGCAAATAATGCATTGAAAGAAACCGAAATCAAAACATCGGTGTGGTCGCCATTCGATTTTGGAGTACTACATCATTTGCCCTGATTTTTCAAATTCCCGAATTTCATTTTAGTCCGAAAAAAATTGAATTCTATTGAATCGGAATTTTAAAATATGCATCCAATTTCATAAATTTACTTTATGCGAGTTGCTGTAATCGATTTAGGAACCAACACTTGTAACCTGCTGGTGGCAGAAATAAAAAATCGTGCATTCACCATTCTTCACCAGAGCAAGCGACTGGTTCAGCTGGGCGACGGCAAAATTCAAAAAAATGAAATCAGCAGTGAAGCAACCACACGGGTTCTGGAATGCCTCGGGGTTTTCAAAAAAATAATTTCAGAATTACATGCCGATAAAGTACGAATTGTGGCAACTTCGGGCATCCGCGATGCAAAAAACAAAATTGAGCTGCTTGAAAATATCAGTTCTCAAACCGGCTGGGTTACCAAAATTGTTACAGGCGAAAACGAGGCGCAGCTAATTTTTGAAGGTGTATTGCTGGCATTTGAAAAAATAAACGCCCCAACTATTGTTCTCGATATCGGGGGCGGCAGCAACGAAATCATTATGGCCGAAAAAAACCAGCTAACCTGGAAAGAAAGCCAACCAACCGGCATGGCACGGGTAATCAACCAGTTTTCACTTTCAAATCCATTAAAACCAGAAGAAATTAAAACACTTGAAAATTACTTTACCACCCGGCACGCAACTGCAATTGAAAACTGCAAAAAACGGAGTGTGCAATGGTTAATTGGCTGTGCCGGTGCTTTTGATACCATTGCCGACCTCATCGATAAAGTAAACCCGGGCGAAAAACAGCGGATACGGCAGGAAATTTCACTTCCCGATTTCAACCGGGTTTATGACAGGTTAGTACCATCTACCCGCGAAGAACGCCTAAAAATGAAGGGAATGGACAGTGTGCGAATCGACTTGATTGTTCCGGCCATGATACTTATCCGGCAACTTATTTCAGCCATTGGAATCAGGCGAATCATTCAAACCGATTATGCACTGCGTGAAGGCGTGTTGTACGAATTTATGAATACCCCAAAGCTTTACTAAAACTTACTGTTGTGTATTTTCCCTCAGCGCAGCAAACCTTCTGCAATTAAAAACAGCATCATAAAAAGGTAAAGAAAGTTGAGCTGATAAAATGCCTGAAGCACCTTAAAATTCTCCTTGAAAATAACTGAGCGGCTGAGTGAAACCATCAGATACAGCACATAGGCAAGCAGAATAAACAACAGAATACGGCTGGTAAAAATAGTATTAGTGCGCCTGTGCGATTAATCCTCTTAAACAAAATGTCTCTCATAAAAAACATACCCCCTTCAAAAAATAACCAAACTCATTCAAACTTTCTCTCTAAAATATTTTAACCCGAATAATTCATGAAAAGTTCAGGCAAACAAGATGTGTTTCACAATAAACCATTTTATAGAATGTTGTTGAGGATTTAAGAAAAATAGAAAAGAAAACCGATAACAGTCAATGCTGCCATCACCACAAACATTAAGATGTCTATCACAATATTAACTTTTTGGCGTATTACCGGTTTCATTTTTAACATACTAAGGCAGATGAAAAATTTATTATTTTCTTGCTGTAAACATAATTTTCGATGCGGCATTTTCGGCTGCTTTCACCAGCGGATACCCTGCAGGAGAGGCTGTAAGCAACGGATGTGTACCAAATTGTGCTGTTAGCAGTGAATTCAGCGTCATTTTATTCTGAACGATAATTCCCAGCGTATTGGTTAATTCGCCTGCCGAAAGGCCGCCATACACTTCGCCGCCCAAAATTACTCCGGCTTCTTTTCCAACCACAAGTTTTACAAACTGTTTATGAGCACCCTCCAAAGAACCGGGATGCCGGTCGATGCCTTCGAAAGTACCTGTTATAAAATCGAAATTCTCGGCTGCTGCCTGGGTTTCGGTAATGCCTGCAACGCCAAATCCTGTTTCGCCAATTGCAGTTGAAAAAATTGAAATGGTGCCAATAAATGTTTTAATGGCCGACAGTTTAAACAGGTTCATTCCGGCAATACGAGCCTCGGCACATGCTGTTGATGCCAGCATAACAGGCGAAGGTTTGCGGGTAAAAAAGTCACGTTTTTCAGCACAATCGCCCACGGCAAAAACGCTGGAATCTTCCGTGCGCATGTAATCGTCAACTTTTATAAAACCTCTTTTACTAACAGGAAGACCGGCTTCTCCGGCCAGTTTTGAGTTGGGCTGGTAGCCCACTGCCAAAATTACAGCATCAGCTTCAATTTTTTGTCCATCATCGAGCAGCACACCGTCGGCTTTTCCATTCCCGGTAATTTCCGAAACAAGCGTTCCGGTTAAAATTTTCACTCCCCTTTCAGTGAGTAAACTTTCAGCTCTTTCCGAAATGTCTTTATCGAAAGCCATGCCCAAAATGTTTGGCAATTTTTCTACCATTGTAATATTTTTGCCGGCTTTTCGGAGTTCGTCTGAAATTTCGATACCAATAAATCCGGCCCCAATAGTTACAATATTTTTGGCATCCTTCAGTTTCGAGTGCATTTCATCGAGGTAGGTTTTATTTTTGGGAACTTTGAAAACATTTTCCATGTCGGCTCCTTTCAGCCAGCCGGGCTGTATTGGAGTAGAGCCTGTGCCAATAACCAGTTTATCGTAAGCAATCAAGCTTCCCGATTTAAACCGCACATTTTTTTCTTTCAAATTAATCTCCAGGGCTTCATCCACGACCATCTCTATACCATTGGACTCAAACATTTTATCCGCCGGGAGGATATCATTATCAGAACTTCCCACCGAACCAAAAATATAAGGAATTCCGCACGGGATGAGTGTTTTGGAATTTTGGGTTGTTACGGTAAATTTTTTATCAGGATAAACTCTTTTTCCGGTTAGTGCCGCTACCAAACCTGCCGCACTGCTTCCAATAACCAAAACATCGGTTTGTGTTTCTTTGTTGCTCATTTCAACTATTTTTAAAATTTAAATAAACTTAATCTCATTTCAATAACAAATTTAACGAACAAATGATTAATTATGAAACTTGTAGCTAAATATTTTTCAAGCCAGACGAGAAAGGAAATATAACTTTTAATATTTGGGAAAGAAGCATTATGAAAAAGTTACATCCGGTAACAGAATCTCGAAATTGTCAATTTTGCTGTAAAACATATTTCTGTTTGAACACTGACAACTAATTTATGGAATATTGAAAGCACTGTTTTCAGTTTTCAGTTTTTTATTTAATTTCAAACCTTGAAAAAGTGCGATACCATCAACTGCTGATAATGTAAGTTCAAAAAGCTATTTATTACAAATGGACAATAAAAAAGGGAATATTTTACTGCGCGTCTGGAGATTCTATTTAAGCGGGTTTAAAAATATGAGCAACTGGGGCAGGCAGGTTTGGATAATTATACTTATCAAACTGTTTATCATGTTTGCCATTCTGAAAATTTTCTTTTTCCCTGATTTTCTGAACACAAATTTTGAAACAGACCAGGAAAGAAGTGACTATGTACTTGAAATATTAACAGAACCAAAATAATTGAAATGGTTGAAATTGCAGATTTATCATTAGTAAACTGGTCGAGGGCACAATTTGCACTCACGGCCATGTACCACTGGTTATTTGTGCCACTCACCCTGGGGATAACCTTTATAATCGCGTTTATGGAAACGCTGTATGTAAAAACGGGCAACGAGGAGTGGAAACGGATAACCAAATTCTGGATGACCCTGTTCGGCATTAACTTTGCCATTGGGGTGGCCACAGGAATTATTCTTGAATTTGAATTTGGCACCAACTGGTCGAATTACTCTTGGTTTGTAGGCGACATTTTTGGTGCGCCGCTGGCTATCGAAGGCATTTTTGCCTTTTTCATGGAATCCACGTTCATCGCCATCATGTTTTTTGGCTGGAACAAAGTGAGCAAAAAAACGCACCTGCTGGCCTCCTGGTTAACCGCCATCGGGGCCAACATGTCGGCCTTGTGGATACTGGTTGCCAACGGCTGGATGCAAAACCCCGTGGGCATGGTTTTCAACCCCGAAACTGCCCGTAACGAAATGGAAAGTTTCTGGGATATCCTGTTCTCGCAGGTTGCAGTTGACAAATGGCTGCATGCCACCTCATCGGGGTTTGTGCTGGCTTCAATTTTTGTTATTGGTGTTTCGGCCTGGTATATCCTTAAAAAGCGCGAAATTATTCTGGCCAAAAAGAGTATTCTTATCGCCGCGGTTTTCGGCCTCATTTCGTCGGTTTACCTGGTACTGACCGGCGACAACTCAACCCGTACCATTGCCAACGACCAACCCATGAAATTTGCGGCAATAGAGGGATTGTACAATGGTTCCGAAGGGGCCGGGCTGGTGGCAATCGGACTATTTTCATCGACCGAAACCGACCCGGACAATGAAAACCTGAAAGACTTTGCCATGAAGATTGAAATTCCGAATTTCCTTTCATACATGGCTTTTCTCGACTGGAACGCATTTGTTCCCGGGGTTAATGATTTAATCGACGGCAATGAGAAATACGGCTACATGTCGGCAAATGAAAAGATTGAACGCGGGAAAGTGGCCATTGGAAAACTGTCAGATTTTAAAGAGGCCAAAAAAGCGAAGAACGAAGAACTGGCCAATTCACTAAAAGCCGAACTGACCAGTGCCGACTTTCAGGAAAATTACTTTAAATATTTCGGCTACGGCTATTTTGAAGATGTGAACGATTTAATACCCAATATACCACTCACTTTCTACAGCTTTCGCCTGATGGTTGGCCTTGGATTTATGTTTGTGCTGCTGTTTGCATTGTCGCTGTTTTACCTCATAAAAGGTCAATTAACTGAAAAACGGTGGTTCTTGCGGCTTGCTGTCATTGCCATTCCGCTGGCATACCTTGCCAGCCAGGCCGGCTGGATTGTTGCAGAAGTTGGCCGCCAACCCTGGGTAGTGCAGGATTTGATGCCTACAATGGCCGGTGTTACCCGGATTAGTGCAGGCTCGGTGCAGGTAACTTTCTGGCTTTTTGCTGCGCTTTTTACAGTTTTGCTCATTGCCGAGCTGAAAATCATGTTCCGTCAAATTAAAATTGGTCCGAAACACTAAAAAAGGAGGAAACAAATTATGTTCGAAAATTTATCATACTTAGCATTGCAACAATACTGGTGGGTAATCATTTCAGTACTGGGGGCGCTCTTTGTTTTCCTCACTTTTGTTCAGGGAGGACAAACATTGATTTACAGGATAGGAAAAACCGAAAACGAAAAGTCCATTTTGCTCAACACCCTGGGCCGGAAATGGGAATTTACCTTTACCACGCTGGTTACGTTTGGCGGCGCTCTTTTTGCTTCATTCCCGCTTTTTTATGCCACCAGTTTTGGCGGGGCATACTGGGTTTGGCTGCTCATCCTGGCAGCCTTTATCATACAGGCAGTGGCTTATGAGTTCCGGAAAAAACCGGCCAACTTCCTGGGTGCAAAAACCTACGAAATCTTTCTGATTATCAACGGCTTGCTGGGCACCATTTTAATAGGAACAGCAGTGGGCACCTTTTTTAACGGCGCACAGTTTTCACTGAACGACATGAACCAGGTAATTTGGCAAACGCCCTTCCGTGGTTTGGAAGCCGTTTTAACTTTTCACAATGTGGCACTTGGTCTATCGGTCTTTTTTCTGGCCCGGGTGCTTGGCCTCTTGTATTTTATTTTCACCGTTGACCATGATCTTATTGTTGCCCGTTCGCAAAAACAACTTTTTTTATCTGGCTCCACATTTCTGATTTTCTTTCTGTACTTCCTGGTATGGCTGCTGCTGAAAGAGGGGTTTGCCGTAAATCCGGAAACGGGCGAGGTTTTCATGGAAAAATACAAATACATGCACAACCTGCTGCAAATGCCGGTAATTGCGGTTATTTTACTCGTTGGCATTGCAGGTGTTCTCTGGGGAATCATCTCCACCATGTTCAAGCACAGCACCAAAGGTTTTTGGTTTGCCGGCTCGGGAACTGTGCTCACTGTTTTTGCCCTGTTTATAGTGGCCGGATTCAACAACACGGCATTTTACCCATCGGCTTACGATTTGCAGTCGTCGTTAACCATACAAAACGCGTCGTCAAGCAAATTTACATTAACTGCCTTGAGCTACGTTTCGTTAATGATTCCGTTTGTGCTGGCGTATATTATCTACTTTTGGCGCGCCATGAACCGGAAAAAAATTACAGAACAGGAAATTAAAGAAGAATCGCATGTATATTAAAGGAAATTCCAAATGTCAAAATCCAAATTACAATGGCTGATTGTTTGAGGATTGAAAATTGTTTACTGGAATTTAATTTTGTTATTTGAATATTGAAAATTGAAAAAATATGTACACTACACCAATTTTATGGATGCTGAGCTGGCCTGTTATCATAGTAATTTCTTACTATGCAGTAAAATGGGCCGTAAAAAAATACGGCGCAAAACTGGAAAATGAAGAGGAGCTAAAGGAATAAAAACTAACTTTTTTGCCACTTCTTATTTAGAAGTAATAAAAATTACATATATTGCCGCCAATATGATGAACACCTTGTGTAATATTACTTGTTACTGTTTCCGGAAAACCGGGAAGGTGTTGATTGTATAATAAATTGAAATTCAATTATTAATTATATGAACGAAGGCCTTCCCTGAAAATGGGAAGGCTTTTTTTTAACCGTTTAAAAAGAAAATTATGAAGGCAAACAACATTTTAGAAACCATTGGCAACACGCCTCATGTAAAAATGAACCGTATTTTTCCTTCCGGTTATGAAGTGTGGGTAAAAGTTGAAAAGTTCAATCCCGGCGGGAGCATAAAAGACAGAATTGCCCTGTCGATGATTGAAGATGCTGAAAAGAAGGGATTGTTGAAACCGGGGTCTGTAATTATTGAGCCCACCTCGGGCAATACCGGAATTGGCCTGGCACTGGTTGCGGCAGTTAAAGGGTACCGGCTCATCCTTACCATGCCCGAGTCGATGACAATAGAACGCCGCCAGGTATTGATGGCGCTAGGTGCCGAACTGAAACTCACCCCGAAGGAAAAAGGGATGAAAGGCTCTATGGCCAAAGCTGAAGAACTGGCCGCTGAAATCAAAGATTCCTGGATTCCTTCGCAATTTACAAATCCGGCAAACATTGATGCCCACCGTAAAAAAACAGCCAAAGAAATTATTGATGATTTCCCGGAAGGAATCGATTATTTGATTACCGGAGTAGGAACAGGAGGCCATATCAGCGGGGTGGCCGAAGTGCTGAAAAAAGAGTTCCCAAAGCTGAAAGTGCTGGCTGTTGAGCCCTCCGACAGCCCGGTGATTGGAGGAGGAGAGCCCGGACCGCACCAGATACAGGGCATTGGCCCCGGTTTTTTACCTGATACCCTGATTAAAGACCTGCTGGATGGCACGGTGGAAATATCAAAGGAAGAAGCTTTTGAATACGCCAGGAAAGCAGCGAGAGAGGAAGGCCTGTTTGTAGGTATTTCCTCAGGGGCATCATTGGCTGCCGTGGCTAAAAAAATTAAGGAATTGCCGGCAGGTTCACGAATACTCACTTTCAGTTATGACCTGGGAGAAAGGTACCTCTCGGTTGATGGGTTGTACTAACCAAAAGAGGGAGTTCATTTTTTGAACTCCCTCTTTTTATAATTCTTTTAAAAATTATGCCTGAGCTGTTGGCCCGCCAAAATTCATTGGCGGCACGGATGGATCGGATCCGGGTTTTAAGTTTTTAATTGGCCCGTGCAGCGATTCAAACTTTTTAATGTTATCCTGCAGCGCCATCAGCAACCGTTTGGCATGTTCCGGGGTAAGAATTACCCTCGATTTTACATTTGCCTTCGGAACACCCGGCATTATCCGTACAAAGTCAACCACAAATTCTGAACTGGAGTGTGTTATAACTGCAAGGTTAGAGTAAATACCCTGTGCAACGTCTTCACTCAGTTCAATATTCAATTGCTGTTGTTTTTGTTTTTTCTCATCCATAATAATTGTACTTAATCATTTTTTCTTGTATCCACCAACCTGTCGTATTCTTCTTTTGAGCCCACAATCAGGTTTTTGTATTCTTTCAGTCCGGTACCAGCCGGAATGAGGTGGCCACAAATCACATTTTCTTTCAACCCGTCGAGATAATCGGTTTTACCGTTAATCGCTGCTTCGTTCAGTACTTTTGTGGTTTCCTGGAACGATGCGGCTGACAACCAGCTGCGCGTTTGCAGCGCTGCTTTGGTAATTCCCTGCAGATTCTGACTTGATGTTGCAGGGATGGCATCCCTTGCTTCAACCAGTTTTTTATCTTTTCTCCTGAGTTGCGAATTTTCATCTCTGAGCCTGCGGGCCGAAATAATCTGGCCTGCTTTCAATCCTTCAGCTTCACCGGGTTCAACGATGACCTTCTTATTCCATATCCAGTCGTTTTCAGAAACAAATTCGTTTTTGTCAACAACCTGTTTTTCAAGGAACCGAGTATCACCCGGGTCTTCGATAGTTACCTTCCGCATCATCTGGCGGATAATCACTTCAAAGTGCTTATCGTTAATTTTTACCCCCTGCATGCGGTACACATCCTGAACTTCATTAAGAATGTATTCCTGAACAGCAGTAGGACCTTTAATACTCAGAATATCGGAAGGAGTGGTAGCACCGTCGGATAACTTAGTACCAGCCCTGATGTAGTCGTTTTCCTGTACCAGTATCTGTTTTGAAAGCGGAACGAGGTATTTCTTGACATCACCACCTTTCGAGGTAATGATAATTTCGCGGTTACCACGCTTGATTTTACCCAGTGAAACCTCTCCGTCGATTTCGGAAACCACGGCGGGGTTGGATGGGTTACGTGCTTCGAAAAGCTCGGTTACACGTGGCAGACCACCAGTGATATCGCCTGCTTTTCCGGCAGCTCGTGGTATTTTCACGAGAACTTCACCAGCTTTCACCTCTTGCCCCTGCGACACAGCAATATGGCCACCTACAGGTAAGTTGTAGGAACGGATCATCGATCCGTCTTTGTCCATAATTTTCAGTGTCGGGTTCTTTGTTTTATCTTTTGTTTCGATAATTACTTTTTCGCTGTAACCGGTTTGTTCGTCCGATTCTTCGCGGTAAGTAATTCCATCGATCAGGTTCTCAAACTCAATTTTACCATCAAACTCGGTAATAATTACACCATTGAACGGGTCCCACTCACAAATAAGTTTTCCTTTCCTTATCTCCTCGCCATTTTTCACATACAGTTTTGAACCATACGGTATGGTATGTGTTGACAACGGAATCCGGGTATTCTTGTCAATAATTTTGAGTTCGGCCAAACGGCTCACTACAATATCAACAGGGTTGCCATCTTCAGATTTCTTTTCTACTGCCCGCAGCTCTTCAATTTCTGCATACCCGTCGTAACGGGCTTCAACAGTAGATTGTGCTGAAATGTTCCCTGCAATACCTCCAACGTGGAACGTACGGAGTGTAAGCTGTGTACCCGGCTCACCAATTGACTGGGCGGCAATTACACCAACAGATTCTCCCTTCTGAACCAGGTTGCCGGTAGCCAGGTTTCTGCCGTAACATTTCGAGCAAACCCCTACTTTTGATTCGCAGGTGAGTACTGAACGAATTTCCACGCTCTCAATCGGCGATACATCAATAGCAGCAGCTACTTCTTCAGTAATGGTGTCGCCCGATTTTACAATTAAATCGCCATTCAACGGATGGAAAATATCGTGAACAGAAGTCCTTCCAACAATACGTTCGTAGAGCGAGGCAACAACTTCTTCGTTGTTTTTAATTGCAGTAGCAACCAATCCGCGCAGTGTTCCGCAGTCTTCTTCCGAAATAATTACATCTTGCGAAACATCAACCAAACGACGGGTAAGATAACCGGCATCAGCTGTTTTCAGTGCGGTATCAGCAAGTCCTTTACGGGCACCGTGTGTTGAGATAAAATATTCAAGTACCGACAACCCTTCTTTAAAGTTTGCCAGAATCGGGTTTTCAATAATTTGCGAACCCGTTGAGCCGGATTTTTGTGGCTTGGCCATCAATCCCCTCATTCCGCACAGCTGCCTGATCTGTTCTTTCGAACCACGGGCACCTGAGTCGAGCATCATATAAATAGAGTTGAAACCTTGTTTGTCAGCACTAATGGTTTTCATTACCGAGTTGGTAAGTTTCGAGTTGGCATGTGTCCAGATATCAATTACCTGGTTATAGCGCTCGTTGTTGGTAATAAATCCCATGTTGTAGTTGTTGATGATTTCTTCAACTTCCTGATAACCATTGCCAACAATTGTTTCTTTATCTTCGGGAATAATAACATCGTCGAGGTTAAACGACAAGCCACCTCTGTAAGCCATGTTGTAACCCAGGTCCTTGATTGCATCGAGAAAAGTTACGGTTTCAGCATTTCCACATTTCTTGAAAACATCGGCAATAATAGTCCTCAACGACTTTTTGGTAAGCAGCTGGTTAATGTATCCTGCTTTGATCGGAACATATTCATTAAAAATAACACGTCCTACCGAAGTTTCAATAATGTGTTTAAAAATCTCACCGTTTTCATCGATGTCTTCCACTTTCACTTTGATGATAGCATGGAGGTCGATAGCTCTTTCTTCATAAGCAATCATCACCTCTTCGGGCGAATAAAAAGTCATTCCTTCCCCTTTCGAACCTTCACGTGGTTTGGTCATGTAGTACAAACCAAGAACCATATCCTGCGACGGGACCTGAATAGGTGCTCCGTTTGCAGGGTTCATCAGGTTATGCGATGCAAGCATCAGCAGTTGTGCTTCCAGTATGGCAGCATTGCCCAACGGAAGGTGAACAGCCATTTGGTCACCGTCGAAATCGGCATTAAACCCGGTACAAACCAGCGGGTGCAACTGAATTGCCTTACCCTCAATCAAAACAGGCTGGAATGCCTGAATTGACAACCGGTGCAATGTGGGCGCACGGTTTAGCATTACCGGATGACCTTTCAATACATTTTCCAGAATTTCCCAAACTACGGGGTCTTTCCGGTCAACTATTTTTTTAGCTGATTTAACGGTTTTTACAATGCCTCTTTCAATCAATTTCCGGATAATGAAAGGCTTGTACAACTCAGCGGCCATGTCTTTTGGCAAACCACATTCGTGTACTTTCAATTTTGGCCCCACCACAATTACTGAACGTGCAGAATAGTCAACACGTTTACCCAGCAGGTTTTGGCGGAAGCGGCCTTGTTTCCCTTTCAAACTGTCGGAAAGTGATTTCAGGGCACGGTTATTTTCCGTTTTTACAGCATTCGATTTTCTTGAGTTATCGAATAACGAATCAACAGCTTCCTGTAGCATTCGTTTTTCGTTTCTAAGGATTACCTCGGGCGCTTTAATCTCGATTAACCTTTTCAAACGGTTGTTACGTATAATTACCCGGCGATAAAGGTCATTCAAATCAGATGTGGCAAACCTTCCGCCATCGAGCGGGACCAGTGGCCTCAAATCGGGAGGAATAACAGGAACAACTCTTACAATCATCCATTCCGGGCGATTGAGGTTTTTACTTGCCCTGAATGCTTCCACAACCTGAAGACGTTTCAATGCTTCGTTTTTACGTTGCTGAGAAGTTTCGGTGTTGGCTTTGTGCCTCAAAGTAAAAGACAAATCATCCAAATCGATTCTGCTCAGAATTTCGTAAAGCGCCTCAGCTCCCATTTTAGCGATGAATTTATTCGGGTCTTCATCGTTGAGCATGTGGTTATCTTTCGGGAGGGTATCCACAATATCGAGGTACTCTTCTTCTGTTAAAAAGTCGAGCTGTTTTACCCCGTCTTCTGCTTTTACCCCCGCATTTATTACAACGTAACGTTCGTAATAAATAATTGAATCGAGCTTTTTGGTTGGGAGACCAAGTAAATAGCCTATTTTATTCGGCAACGAACGGAAGTACCAAATATGAGCCACCGGCACAACCAGTGCAATGTGCCCCATGCGTTCGCGACGAACTTTTTTCTCTGTAACTTCAACACCACAGCGGTCGCAAACGATTCCTTTGTACCGGATACGTTTGTATTTCCCGCAATGACATTCGTAATCTTTGACAGGGCCAAAAATACGCTCGCAAAACAAGCCGTCCCGTTCGGGTTTGTAAGTTCTGTAGTTTATTGTTTCGGGTTTCAAAACTTCGCCGAATGACCGTTCCAGAATTTCTTCCGGTGAAGCCAGACTGATCGAAATTTTTGAGAAACCACCTTTTGCTTTGTTATCTTTTCTGAATGCCATAATTTGAATTAAAAATCATTATAACAGAACCAATAAAATGAAGATGAAATTTATTCCATCTTAATACTGAGGCCCAGGCCTCTCAATTCGTGCAACAGTACGTTGAGCGATTCAGGAATTCCAGGTTGGGGCATCGGTTCTCCTTTAACAATTGTTTCGTAAGCTTTTGCCCTTCCCATAACATCGTCCGACTTAACGGTAAGGATTTCCTGAAGAATATGAGAAGCACCAAATGCTTCGAGTGCCCATACCTCCATTTCACCAAAACGCTGGCCACCAAACTGCGCTTTACCACCCAACGGTTGCTGGGTAATAAGTGAGTATGGACCAATAGAACGGGCATGCATTTTATCTTCAACCATGTGCCCCAGTTTCATCATGTAAATCACACCAACTGTAGCATGCTGGTCGAACGGCTCACCGGATTCACCATCATAAAGCACTGTTTTTCCGAAACGTGGAACTTTGGCTTTATCGGTATATTCTGTAATTTCTTCCAGTGTGGCACCATCGAAAACCGGGGTTGCAAATTTAACGCCCAATTCTTTTCCGGCCCATCCCAGAACAGTTTCATAAATCTGTCCGAGGTTCATCCTTGAAGGCACACCAAGCGGGTTGAGTACAATATCAACAGGAGTACCATCCGCAAGGAAAGGCATATCTTCCTGGCGTACCAGGCGCGATACAATACCTTTGTTCCCGTGGCGTCCGGCCATTTTATCACCAATTTGAAGTTTGCGTTTTTTGGCAATAAATATTTTGGCCAGCTGAATGATTCCTGCAGGAAGCTCATCACCAATTGTGACATTATATCTTTCGCGGCGTGCGATTGCTTCTGCTTCCTTGTGCTTCATGATGTAGTTATTGATCACCCTGAAAATCAATTCGTTTTTCTGCTTGTCGGTTGTCCATTTTGATGGGTCAACTGACAGGTAATCAATTTCCTGAAGCTGTTTCAGGGTAAACTTAACCCCTTTGGGAATTATCTCGGTACCGAAATAATCTTTAACACCCTGCGAGGTTTTCCCGCTTACGAGTGTGAATAATTTATCTTCGAGGCGGCCACGCAAAGCGGCAATTTCGCTGTCTAATTTTTCGTCAATCTGATCGAGAAGTGCCTTGGTAGCTGTTTTGCCCTTTTTATCTTTTGCAACTCTCGAGAACAATTTTTTGTCGATAACAACACCTGAAAGTGATGGAGAAGCTTTAAGCGATGCATCTTTCACATCGCCGGCTTTGTCGCCAAAAATAGCCCTCAGCAGTTTTTCCTCGGGTGAAGGATCCGATTCTCCTTTAGGGGTAATTTTGCCGATGAGAATATCACCCGGCTTAACATTTGCCCCAATGCGAATAAGACCGTTTTCATCGAGGTTTTTAGTTGCTTCTTCGCTTACGTTCGGAATGTCAGAAGTAAATTCTTCCAATCCTCTTTTTGTATCGCGAACCTCAAGGCTGTACTCATCAACATGAACGGATGTAAATACATCTTCGCGGACAATGCGTTCTGAAATAACAATCGCATCCTCGAAGTTGTATCCCTGCCAGGGCATAAATGCAACCATCAGGTTGCGGCCCAGCGCCAGTTCGCCTTTTTCTGTGGCATAACCTTCGGATAAAATCTGACCTTTTGTAATCCGTTCGCCTTTTTCTACAATCGGTTTTAAATCGACAGTAGTTCCCTGGTTTGTTTTGGCATATTTCTGCAATTCGTAAGTAACAACTTCCGGGTCGAAACTAACAAAACGATCATCGTCGGTTACATCGTAACGAACAATAATCTGTGTGGCATCAACATACTCAATCACCCCGTCGAACTCGGCTTTTATAAGTACCTGTGAGTCGGATGCAGCCCTTCCTTCCAAACCTGTTCCCACAATAGGAGATTCAGGTCTCAGGAGCGGAACTGCCTGGCGCATCATGTTCGATCCCATTAATGCACGGTTGGCATCATCGTGTTCCAGGAATGTAATTAACGAAGCTGCAACCGAAGCAATCTGGTTCGGTCCAACATCCATCAGGTTAACTTCTTCCTTGTCAATTAATGGATAGTCACCGTCGAGCCTGGATTTTACTTTCTGATTCAGGAAATAGCCATCTGCATCGATAGGCGCATTTGCCTGTGCAATTATCTGGCCTTCTTCCTCTTCTGCTGTTAAATAAACAGCTCCTTCTTCCGAAAGGTCAACTTTACCGTTTTCAACTTTACGGTAGGGTGTAGAAATAAATCCAAGGTCTGTAATTTTTGCAAACACGCATAATGAAGAGATCAAACCAATGTTTGGTCCTTCAGGTGTTTCAATCGGACACAGTCTTCCGTAGTGTGTATAGTGCACATCGCGAACCTCGAAACCTGCCCTTTCGCGCGACAAACCGCCTGGTCCAAGTGCCGACATACGGCGCTTGTGGGTCATCTCTGCCAACGGGTTGGTTTGATCCATGAATTGAGACAGTGCGTTGGTCCCAAAAAATGAATTAATAACCGAGGAAAGCGTTTTTGAATTGATCAAATCAATTGGAGTAAAAACCTCGTTGTCGCGAACATTCATTCGCTCACGAATTGTACGTGCCATGCGTGCCAACCCAATGCCAAACTGGTTGTACATTTGTTCGCCCACAGTACGCACACGGCGGTTACTCAGGTGGTCGATGTCATCTACATCGGTTTTTGAATTCACCAACTGAATCAGATACCTGATAATTTCAATGATATCCTGTTTGGTCAAAACCCGGTTTTCAGCCTCAACTTCGAGGCCTAATTTTTTATTAATCCGGTAACGGCCAACTTCTCCGAGATCGTATCTTTTATCGGAGAAAAAGAGTTTATCGATGACATCCCTGGCAGTGGCTTCATCAGGTGGTTCTGCGTTTCGCAGTTGCCTGTAGATGTGAAGCACCGCTTCTTTTTCAGAGTTACAGGGGTCTTTTTGCAATGTATTGTAAATAATTGCATAATCCTGTTGCCTCTGATCATCTTTATGAAGCAAGATGGTTTTTACACCTGATTCGAGAATATCTTCAATATGATCTTCTTCAAGGATTGTTTCCCGGTCGATAATTACCTCGTTACGTTCAATTGAAACTACCTCGCCGGTGTCTTCGTCCACAAAGTCTTCAACCCACGATTTAAGTACGCGGGCAGCAAGTTTGCGGCCAATAACTTTTTTCAATCCGGTTTTCGAAACTTTTACTTCATCGGCAAGATTGAATATTTCAAGAATATCCTTATCGCTTTCGTAGCCGATTGCACGTAAAAGAGTAGTAACAGGCAATTTCTTTTTACGGTCGATGTATGCAAACATGACACTGTTAATGTCGGTTGCAAACTCAATCCATGAACCTTTAAACGGGATAATACGTGCCGAGTACAGTTTTGTACCGTTGGCGTGTAAACTCTGACCAAAGAATACCCCCGGTGAGCGGTGCAACTGCGATACAATAACCCTTTCGGCACCATTAACAATGAAGGTACCTCTTTCGGTCATGTATGGCACTGTTCCCAGATAAACATCCTGCACTACCGTATCGAAATCTTCGTGTTCCGGGTCGGTACAGTATAACTTAAGCTTTGCCTTTACAGGCACGCTGAAGGTTAAACCACGTTCAATACACTCGCTAATAGTGTATCGGGGCGGATCGACCTGATAGTCGAGAAACTCGAGTACAAAATTATTACGTGTATCGCTAATCGGGAAGTTTTCCTCGAATACACGTGACAATCCTTCCTCCTTCCGCTTTTCGGGTGTGGTGTTTAACTGGAAAAAATCCTTAAATGATTTAATTTGTACTTCTAAAAAGTCAGGGTAATCAAACCTGGTTTGCGTTGAGGAAAAATTAATCCTCTCGTTTTTTGTATTTACTGACATGTATTTATACAGGTTAATTATATAAAATATAAATACACAAAAAGGTTTAGAATCCTGCTGTGCAAGATTCTAAACCATACAACCTCTTTTAAAAGGTCTGATTGCGAATTATTTAACTTCAACTTCGGCTCCTGCTTCTTCCAATTGACTCTTAAGGGCTTCTGCCTCATCTTTGGAAACTTTTTCTTTAATTGCTTTTGGAGCTTCATCAACAACTGCTTTGGCTTCTTTGAGGCCAAGACCAGTTAATTCTTTCACGAGCTTAACTACTGCTAATTTTGACTGACCAGCTGCTTTCAATACAACATCAAATTCGGTTTGTTCTTCAGCGGCTTCGCCTTCTCCACCACCTGCTGCCGGGCCTGCAACTGCAACTGCGGCTGCGGCTGGCTCAATTCCGTACTCCTCTTTAAGGATATCAGCTAATTCGTTAACCTCTTTAACAGTCAAGTTTACTAACTCTTCTGCAAGTTGTTTTAAATCTGCCATTTTTATTTACTTTATAAAATTTATTTCTAAAAAACTATTCTTTTTCTTTCAGTGTTTCAAGAACACCGTGTATTGTATCACCACCTGATTGTAATTGCGAAAGCAATGTTTTCATTGGTGATTGTAATAAGGAAACCACATCGGCAATAAGTTCGTCTTTCGACTTCACAGAAACGAGTGCGTCGAGCTGATTTTCACCGAGATAAATTGACTCCTCGACAAATGCTGCTTTGAGCAGTGGTTTGTCGTGCTTTTTCCTGAAATCTTTAATCAGTTTTGCAGGAGCATTTCCGGTTTCAGTGAACATTACTGTAGTGTTTCCTCTAAGCGCGTCGTAAAGCTCTTCTGCATTTTTCTCCGAATTTTCGAGTGCTTTACGAAGTAGTGTATTTTTTGCAACAACCAGTTTTACTTCTTGGTTAAAACATAGTCTCCTCAAATTACTGGTATCTTCAGCATTCAGGCCACTAATGTCAGTTAAGTAAAAATGGCTGTACGAGTTGATCTGCTCTTGCAGGTCATTGATAATTACTTCTTTTTCTGTACGTTTCATTTTTACTCCGCTTTTATAGTCACAACTGACTTGGGTTCAACTTTAATACCAGGGCTCATAGTACTGGAAAGAAAAATACTTCTGATATAAGTACCTTTTGCTGCTGTTGGTTTAAGTTTGTTAATGGTACTGATAAACTCAATGGCATTTTCTTTAATCTTTTCCGGAGAAAAGGAAACTTTACCAATTGTAGTGTGAACAATACCAAATTTATCGACTTTAAAATCAATTTTCCCCTGTTTAACTTCTGACACAGCTTTACCAATATCCATTGTTACTGTACCACTTTTGGGGTTAGGCATTAAACCGCGTGGGCCTAATACACGTCCCAGCTGGCCAACTTTGCCCATAACCGGGGGCATGGTAATTACCACGTCAACATCAGTCCAGCCTCCTTTGATTTTATCGATATAATCATCTAAACCAACATAATCAGCTCCTGCTTGTTTGGCTTCCTCCTCTTTATCGGGGGTAACCAAAGCCAGCACTTTAATCTCTTTTCCAGTCCCATGGGGTAACGAAACTACGCCTCTAACCATCTGGTTAGCTTTTCTTGGGTCAACTCCCAACCGAATATCCAAATCAACTGAAGCATCGAATTTGGTAAATGCAATTTCCTTCACCAGTTTTGAGGCTTCGTCAATCGCGTAAGTTTTCGATCTGTCGAGTTTATCAAGAGAAGCTTTTTTATTCTTCGTAATTCTGCCCATCTTAAAAAAATTTAATTTAATTTTTGAATGGTGCTTTACCTTTTACGGTAATTCCCATACTTCTGGCAGTTCCAGCTACCATTTTCATTGCCGATTCAACAGTAAAACAATTCAAGTCAGCCATTTTTCCTTCGGCTACATCGCGAACCTGATCCCAGGTTACGGCAGCTACTTTGTTGACTTGAGGCTCCGGAGAACCTTTTTTGATTTTTGCTGATTCGAGCAATTGTACAGCTACGGGAGGTTGTTTTATAATGAAATCAAATGATTTATCGCTGTAAACAGTAATAATTACCGGGAGTAATTTACCGGCCTGGTCTTGTGTACGACCGTTAAACTGTTTACAAAACTGCATTATATTAACTCCCTTGGCACCTAATGCTGGTCCCACCGGTGGTGACGGGTTTGCCGCTCCACCTTTAATCTGTAATTTAATTAATCCAGCAACTTCTTTCGCCATAATAAAATTAATAATGCGTTACTATTCCTTCTCAACTTGCATAAAGCTAAGTTCCAAAGGCGTTTTACGTCCAAAAATCTTCACCATTACCTGCAGCTTTTTCTTCTCTTCATTGATTTCTTCAATGGTTCCGTTAAAGCCGCTGAATGGTCCGTCGATAACTTTTACGGTTTCTCCAACAACAAAAGGAATATTCAGTTCCTCACCAGTTTCGGCAAGTTCATCAACTCGACCTAAAATTCTATTCACTTCGTTTTGCCTCATAGGAACCGGATCTCCACCTTTGGTGTCACCAAGAAATCCAATTACATTGGGAATATTTCTAAGCAGGTGTGTAACTTCACCCGCTAACGAAGCTTCAATGAGAACGTATCCCGGGAAAAAGTTTCGCTCTTTGCTGACTTTTTTCCCGTTCCGGATTTGATAAACCTTTTCAGTTGGTATTAAAACCTGTTCAACAAAACCCTTCAGATCTCCATTAGCGATTTCGTTATCGATATATTCTTTTACTTTTTTCTCCTTACCACCAATAGCTCGAAGAACATACCATTTTTTTGTATTCTCGCTCATTTTGACCTACAGGTTTCTATTAATAAAATAATCCATAAATAAAATCCATTATGTTCCTGAATGACAAATCCATAACGAATATCAAGAGTGATATAATAAAGGAAGCAACCATTACAACCAATGCGCTGTTTTGCAGCTCTTTCCAAGTAGGCCATGTAACTTTATGAATGAGTTCATTATAGGCCTCTTGCAAGTATATTTTTAGTTTCATATTATACTCTTCGTCTTTTGTACGGAAGGTAAGACTCGAACTTACAACATTTTTCACTCCCAACAGAATGAGTTTCTTCCGTGAACAATCCCGGGCTATAACTGCCCGGGACTATTATTTTTTATTTCTGCGATTGTAACAGATTATTCCAATATTTCGGTAACCTGACCAGCACCAACTGTACGGCCACCTTCGCGGATTGCAAAACGCAAACCAATGTTCAGGGCTACCGGGTAAATCAGTTCCACTTCAATTGAAACGTTATCACCAGGCATAACCATTTCACGACCCTCGGGCAAGTGAATTTCCCCGGTTACGTCAAGTGTACGCAGGTAGAACTGTGGGCGGTATTTGTTATGGAATGGAGTATGACGCCCACCTTCTTCTTTTTTCAATACATACACCTCTGCTTTAAATTTGGTATGAGGAGTGATTGAACCAGGTTTTGCCAAAATCTGCCCGCGTTTAATTTCTTTTTTGTCAACACCACGGAGCAGCAAACCAACGTTGTCTCCGGCTTGTCCTTCGTCGAGGATTTTACGGAACATCTCAACACCGGTACATACTGTTTTGCGTCCTTCTGCTCCAAGGCCAATCAACTGAAGTTCGTCACCGGTGTGAACAACGCCTGTTTCGATACGACCTGTGGCAACTGTTCCACGACCTGTGATTGAGAATACATCTTCAACAGGCATCAGGAACGGCTTATCAACTTCACGCTCAGGAAGTGGAATCCAGGTGTCAACGGCATCCATCAGTTCCATAATTTTATCTTCCCATTCGGGTTCGCCATTCATTGCACCAAGAGCAGAACCACGGATAACAGGGGTGTTTTCACCGTCGAATTCATAGAAATCGAGCAATTCGCGAATTTCCATTTCAACCAGTTCCAGTAATTCTTCGTCGTCAACCATGTCCACTTTGTTCATGAAAACAACTACTCTAGGAACGTTTACCTGACGTGCCAAAAGGATATGCTCACGTGTTTGCGGCATAGGACCGTCTGTAGCAGCAACTACAATAATTGCACCGTCCATCTGGGCAGCACCAGTTACCATGTTTTTCACATAGTCGGCGTGACCAGGGCAGTCAACGTGTGCATAGTGACGAGTTGCAGTTTGATACTCTACGTGTGCTGTGTTGATTGTAATACCCCTTTCTTTTTCTTCGGGTGCATTATCAATTGAATCAAATGATTTGATTTCGGAAAGGCCTTTCTTGGCCAATACCATTGTAATAGCAGCAGTAAGGGTAGTTTTACCATGGTCAACGTGACCTATAGTCCCTATATTGACATGATCTTTGTCCCTTTTAAATGTTTCTTTAGCCATAACTCCAAAATTTTAATTATTATCTAAATTAATTGAGCCGAAGACGAGAATTGAACTCGTGACCTCATCCTTACCAAGGATGCGCTCTACCCCTGAGCTACTCCGGCTTAAATACACAAAGAGACAGAAGTTAAAAGTACCCTGCTTAAAACTTCAATCTCATTTTTTTTGAGCGGGAGACGGGATTCAAACCCGCGACCCTTAGCTTGGAAGGCTAATGCTCTATCAACTGAGCTACTCCCGCAAATTGCATCCCGGTAAAAACGCGGTGCAAAAGTACAAAATTTTACAAAACAGAATGACAAAATTTTGTCTTACTGAATATCAATGTAATTTTTGTTCAGATTTTTCAAAATATTTCAAACTAAAATATCGCCCAAACCATCAAACTACTTTAATTTCAGCTGTTTCTGGAACGCCCCTAAAATGGGTGTGCAAATGTAAAAATATTATTTTAAAAATCTAAAAAACGAGAACCAAAAAATTAAATATTATTGGTTTTTAAGTTTTTCTTTATATTTAGTTAGTTGTTTCCGAATTGCATCAACGGCCAGGTCGGTTGCTTCCTCAAATGTATCTGCCTGTTTTTTTGCAAATAAGTAACCATTGGCCGGGATTGAGAGCTTTATTTCAGAAATTTTATTCCGGGCAGTTTCGGGTTTAAGGACTTTTAATGTTACCTCAGCGTTAATAATACCATCGAAGAAGGTGTCGAGTTTTCCAACTTTTTTATTAACGAACTCATCCAACTTTTTATCAGTTGTAAAATGTACTGAATTAATAATTATTTCCATAGTAACACTTTTTTAGCCCCTTGGATGGGCTTGTTTGTAAATATCATGTAGTTTCTCAAATGTAGTATGCGTATAAATCTGGGTGGCAGCCAAACTGGAATGTCCCAAAAGTTCTT
This sequence comes from Tangfeifania sp., assembly GCF_055108615.1. NCBI lineage: Bacteria > Pseudomonadati > Bacteroidota > Bacteroidia > Marinilabiliales > Prolixibacteraceae > Tangfeifania > Tangfeifania sp. The sequence goes on from NZ_JBSQIC010000015.1 coordinate 49,545, forward strand.
TAACGGCATTCAGGTCGGCACCTTTGTTTAGCAGGTGCGTTGCATACGAATGACGTATAACGTGAGGGCTTTTTTGCTCAAATGATGTCACATATTCCAAACTTTTTTTCACCACTCTGTAAATTAGTTTTTCGTAAACAGGCTTTCCTTTTTCAGTAACCAGTAAAATATCCGGAAAGTAACCAATTTCCCTGTTTCTTATTTCAAGGTATTCGAACAGTAAATTGTTCATTTCTCTCGGGTAGGGAATTATTCTTTCTTTTTGTCTTTTTCCCAGCACCTTTACAAGATAATTCTTCGTATCAAAGCTGGAACCTTTGAGTTGCATTAATTCTGCCAGTCGAATTCCCGTTGCATAAAGCAGGGCTACTATCAGTTTATCGCGCACGCCTCTGAAGTTGCCCGGGAAAAAACCATCGTCAAGCAAATGATGCAGGCTTTCTTCTTCAACAAAACCGGGTAATTTTTTTCTAACCTTTGGTAGTGGAAGGTTAACTGCGGGATTGGTTTCAACGACTTTTTCTTTCATCAGGAAGCGAAAGAAAGCTTTAACGGTGGAAACTTTCCTGTTAACGGAACGGGGTGATAATTGTTTCTCCATCAAGCTCACTATCCAGGTGCGGACAAGTTTTGAATCTACCCTATTAACATCAAATTCCCCGATCATTTCGGTGATAAAACACACAAATTGATCGAGGTCTTTTTTGTAAGCCACTACGGTATGAGGGGATGTCCTCTTCTCATACCTTAAATAGTTGGTAAACGATTCCTGATAATTCATTAATCTCCTGCACTAATATCAGGAACCACTAATTCTTTAGTCTTCCTGACGTTGCAAATTCTCTATATAAGCAGCTTTCTTTAACTCTTCCCTTCTTCTTTCCGAAGGTTTTGTATACTTCTGACGGTCGCGTAGTTCTTTTACGACTCCCGTCTTTTCAAATTTGCGCTTAAACCTTTTTAAGGCCCTTTCAATGTTTTCGCCTTCTTTTACCGGAATAACAATCATTTTCTACTCCTTTTTTTAAAAATTGAGGCGCAAATTTAGAAATTATTCCTACTAATTCAAATTTAATGGAAAAAAATAATAAAACCTAAATGGTTTATTGATTTAATCTTTTTTAACGACAGCTAATGTAAACTTTTACCGCATCGAAAACAACGGAATCACCTGGTAAACTTTGAATTAGTTGGTCAAATGAACTAAAAGGGCCATTTTTTTCACGATAATCGAGCAATGCTTCAACATGTTCATTCTCAAAATACGGATGCCGCAATAAATCAGAATATTCTGCAAAGTTCACACGTATTTTTTTGATCCTGGACGAATCGATCACAATATTATCAGCAATATTGTTGTAGGTTTCCTCCGGAAAGTTATAAACCTCAAGCAGTTGTTCTTTTTTGTAAAAGCCACCAAGCAAATCGCGGTATTTCAAAATCCGTTCGGCAAACACTTCCCCCACTCCGGGTAACTGCATCAATTCAGCTTTCCCGGCAGAATTCAATTCAACTTTTATAACGCGAACTGGGTTCTCTTCATTTTTAGTAAAATCGTTTTTGGGGACAGTTTTAATCCGGATATTTTCTTTAATGATGTTGTAGAAAGCGGTGTCAACTCCATAAATTTTCAAAACATCTTCAGACGTAGAAAAAAAGCCTCCGCTTTTGCGGTAACTTATCAGGTTGGAGGCCTGAAAACTGTTGAACCCAAATTCGGACAAAGTGATTGAGTCGGCTGAATTGGGGTCGAATGTTCCGGTATAAGACTTTGGCAATTCCCGGCTATCGGCTGGTTTAGGTTGCTCCACACGGGGAACACTTCCCGGAATTACTATAAATTTTTCTATTCGTTTGAAAATGCTGTCGTTCATTCCATAAATTTTGGCCAAATCTGTTGGGGCTTCAAATTTTCCTCCGGCCGACCTGTAACTCAGCAAATTATTTTTCACAAATTCAGGAATGGAAAGTGAGTCAAGCTGTTCTTTCGTTATAGTATTGGGGTTAAACGTAAAAAGTTTTTTCGATTCCAATTCACGTTTTTTCGTGCGTTCCCATTTTTCAAGGGCTTCTTTAAACTCGGAAAAATCATAGTCTGCTCTCAGGTTTAAATTGTTGACTATAATTATTCCGGAGATCAACAACAAAATTATAACTACTAAAACTATTATTCCGTTTCTGTCTTTTTTTGAAAAACGAAAATATTCTTTAACCAATTGCCGAAAGGGTTTCTCCATTTTTGCATTAACAGGATGAAAAAATTAACAAGCCTGCTCAAGTTATAACTTTTATAGCGTAAATGTAAAAAGGAAATACAAAATATGTTCAAAAAAAATAAATTTAAACTTTAAAAATTGATTACCCCAACACCCTGCAAAAAGATGAATGCAATGGCCAACGGTGCAATAAATTTAATAATAAACATGTATAGTGGAATGTAACCCGCCTTTAACGATCCGTTATTCGACAATTCGTTTTTTACTTTATCCCGTCCCAGGAACCAGGCTACAAACAGAACTATAAACAAACCACCTAAAGGCAACAGGATATTTGCCGAAGTAAAGTCCATCAGCCCGAAAACGGTAAACCCGAAAATAGTAAAATCGGACATTGAACCTGAAGAAAGTACACACATAATTCCCAGCACAGAAACAGATGATGTGGCCAGCCATGTTGCCGCTTTTCGCTTCATTTTGAGTTCTTCAACAAAAAAAGCAACAATAACTTCCAAAACCGAAATTGTTGAAGTGAGCGCAGCAACACCGAGAAGAACAAAGAACATGAGCGAAAAGAAGTATCCTCCCGGCATTTGTTGAAAAATATTAGGCAGTGTAATATATACCAAACCGGTCCCCTCGCTGGGATTGATATTGAATGCAAATACTGCTGGGAAAATGGCAAGACCAGCCATTACTGCAATAAAAGTGTCGGCAAATGCAACCGAAAAAGCTGTTGAGCCCAAATTATCATTCTTTTGAATATAAGAACTATAAGTTATTAAAGTCCCCATCCCGATACTCAGGGAGAAAAAAGCCTGCCCCAAAGCCTCGAGCACAGTAGAAGGCGTTATTTTACTAAAATCGGGCTGAAATAAAAAGGCAATACCTTTTTCGGCTCCGGGCAGTGTCACAGCACGAATGACCAGTGCTAACAACAGTATTAACAAAACAGGCATTAAAATTTTGGAATATTTTTCAATCCCTTTTTGTACCCCTGCCATTATTATGGCTGCCGTTAATCCCATGAAAACAAAAAACCAAAGTAAAGGCCGCCATGTTCCTCCAATAAATGAATCGTACATTCCGCTGAGTTGCTGGGGCGACTTATTGGCAAAACCATTAATTACCGACTGGTAAATATATTCGAGCGTCCAACCCGCAACGGTGGTGTAGAATGCTAAAATCATAAACGCAGCAACCACTCCCATTAAACCAATAAGATACCACGGCCGACGGGGAGCCAGTTTTCGGAATGAGCCAAAAGCATTTTTCTGTGCACTGCGCCCAATAGTAAACTCAGAAAGCATCACCGGAATGCCGATGGCCACAATAAACCCCAGGTACATAATTATAAAGGCAGCTCCGCCATTCTCACCTGCCACATACGGGAAACGCCAAATATTTCCCAGTCCTATTGCCGAACCGGCAGTGGCTGCAATAACGCCAAACTTTGAACCAAATGAATCACGATTAGAAGGAAGATCTGCCATTTTACCCTGGAATTAAATAATTTCTACTCTGTTTACTTACATTCATTAAGCAAAGCGGGGCTAAAAATGCAAAAAATAATTCATTGCAAAAGCAGAAAATAAAAAAGTAATTCTTTTTTTTCAGAATGGATAACCTATTGCAAATGCAAAATTAAAATCGTCGCTGGTGTACCTTCTGTGTCCAATAATCCAGCCATTGCCTGTGGGTTGGGAAGGATCGCGAAGTTTCATTCCCACATCGACACGGAAAATAAAATAGTTAAAATCGAATCGGAACCCGGTGCCGGTGCCTAAGGCCAGCTGCCTGTAAAAACTGTTCAGTTTAAACAGGGCACCGGGGCGGTTATCCTTGCTATTGATTGCCCAGATATTTCCGGCATCTAAAAACAGTGCCCCTTCCAAAAATCCCATGAGGTTATACCTGTACTCCAGGTTCACTTCCAGCTTAATATCAGCCGACTGGTTAGGGTAAGCATCCTCGGGAGCTTTATAAGTGCCCGGTCCCAAAGAACGGACTTGCCAGGCCCTGATACCATTGGCACCACCGGTAAAGAATTTCTTTTCGAAAGGCAGAATGTCAAAATTACCGTATGGCAGGGCAGCCCCTAAAAACGCGCGACCAACCAATGTGTTGTATTTATCAAATGTATAACCATACCTGAATTCAACATCGGATTTTACATATTGGGCAAAACGAGTGCCCAACAACCTGTAATAACTTGATGAAACTACTCCCAAACTGTCAATTTCCTGATTTTTAGTCCTGTTGGTTACCGATGAATACAGCCCGAGTAAATTTCCTGCCGACTCCACGTTAAACCGAAAATAAGAGTAGCTCTTCTTTGTTCCCAGTTGTTGGGTATTATATACCAGGGAATAGTTCATCGCCATAATCAAATGGTCGGTAAAACTACTTTTAATGTAAAGGTCTTTAATAAAATTGATAAAGCCCGGATCGAACTGGTAAAGATTTACAAGGTTAAAGTCAACAATGTTCCAGGTATGCTCCAGGTATTCCGATGTTTTCCAGTTGTAACCAAATTTCACATTCGAAATGGTTCGGGTGTATTCTGGCCTTCGTTGAAAATTATAGCCAAGTGTTACTACGGTTTGAGGCAAGACGTCACGAAACGCATTAATTGCCTGTCCCGGCCCGATTAGTTTAGGGAAAGTCAACTTCGATTCAACCCCCAGTTCGCGGGTGTTAAAATATTCAGACATCTCATCCACCACTCGCCGCTGACGTTCGATTGCCCCTTTAAAATTCAGCTGAAAAAGTTCGGCACCCCTGAACAGGTTTCGGTGCCGGTAATTAATATTTCCGGCCACTCCCAGGTTGCCTGAAGTGTTTGTCCCTTCAACATCGAACGAAATTGCCTGTTTGCTCAAAGGGGCCAACCGTATGTTACAATTTAACAAATTGGTGTCCTGCAAATGAGCTGGTTTGTTAAACTGGACATCAATAAAACGAAACCGACGCAATCGGTTAAAGGCATTAAAAGTGCTCCTTGCATCATCCAAACGGTACAAAGAGCCGCTTTCCATTTGCAAAAGATTTTTAAACAAAGCGGGACGGTAAAACAGCTCAGAATTTTGGTATAAGGTGAGTTTGCCCAGCCTTGTTGTATCCGTAAAATTACTTTCCGACCCCACTTCGGAAGTTACCGGCCCGGATCCCGGCAATACTGAAATGGTAAAATCATTGAGATACTGCGGTTGATAACTTTTCAATGAATCCTGGCCTATAAACAAATCGAGAACAATTTCTTTTTCAAACCTGCTGCTGTCAGCAATATAACTCACATCATCTTTATTAAAATAGAAATACCCTTTGTTCCGGTACAGATCCACAATGTCTTCCCGCTGTTCTTCAAGCCTGTTAAAATCGAATGGGGTTCCCGGTGAAATCAATATTTCTGATGAGTCTTTATAAAAATGAGCCTCTAAAGCGGAGTCGGAAATATGATAATTCAAGGCTCTGATTTTGTATTGATCGCCGGTTTTAATTTTATATTTTACATTGGCCTTCTGTTTGTTTTCTTTAAACTCAACTTCGGTGTCAACACTGGCCCTGAAATACCCCTTGTTTCCTAAATACTGCTTTAAACGCTCCTGCGAGGCAAGTACCAGCGCCTCGTCGTAAATAACGGGTGGCTCACCAATACGTTTCAGCCAACCTTCCTCTTTTTTCTTTGAAGATAAATTATAGAGCCACAGGTGAAACTTGGCAAACCCAAGAATTTTGTAATTCTCCTTTTGCCGGATATACGACTTGGCTTCTTCTTTATCAATGTTTGATTTTTCAACTTCAATATCTACTTTATTCAAAAGATATTCATCCTGCGGAACAAACTTCACAGGGGAGCAAGAGAACAAAAAAATTGCAAGTACAAATGCAATTATTTTTCCCGGAAATGTACTATTTAACAGATTTCTCTTATTCAAAATACCGAGTTAATTTTACCATGCCTGTTTCTCACAAAAATAATGAAGTGTTTTAGATGTAAACAGTAACTTTGAAACATTTATTTTGCACGGAATAACCATTAAAAAATGATTAGCAAAAATACAATAAAACTCATAAAATCGCTTGCCCATAAAAAATACAGGCAAAAGCACGAGCTGTTTTTAGTTGAAGGCGAAAAAAATGTGCTGGAAGTGCTCGATTCTTCGCTTCAGGTAACCCACCTTTTCGGAACCGCACGGTTTCTGCAAAATAATTCAGGACGAATCACTAAAGCTGATATTGTTGCCGAAGCCGCAACCGACGAAATAAAAAAAGCAAGCCTTTTAAAAAATCCGCGGGATTGCTTGGCACTTTGCGCTTTGCCAAAAGAAAATTCCCTTCCTGCCCAATTGGGTTCTTTCACTTTTTATTTAGACAGCATTCAGGATCCGGGGAACTTAGGTACAATCATACGCACCTGCGACTGGTTTGGGGCAAATACAATTTTTTGTTCACCCGACACTGCCGACATATTTAATCCCAAAGTAATCCAGGCAACAATGGGATCTTTCGCCAGGGTAAATGCCATTTACACTCCCTTTGCTCAACTGGCTGAAATTGCGACCCAATCGCAAGCTGAGGTAATGGGCACTTTTATGGATGGTGAAAACATTTACAACACACAACTCCCCGAAAAAGCAGTAGTTATTTTAGGAAATGAAGGAAAAGGAATAAGCCCTGAGGTGGCAGCAAAAGTTGAGCGAAAATTGAGTATTCCCCGTTTCCACAATGAAAATAAAGGCCCTGAGTCGTTGAATGTTGGCGTAACAGCAGCCATTATTTGTTCAGAATTTAAAAGGCGAAAAACGTTTTGAAAGTTTACTCAAAATGGAAACAAAGGGTGAAAATATTGGAACGCAAACTTTGGAAAGCATGTGTGTAATATTTTCTCTGATTATTGCCTTGCGGCGGATCTCCCAACTGATTATTGAGTCCTAAGCTCACTTTGGCTTCAACTGAAAACCGGAAAAATGTAAAGTAGTGATCCCATCCTGCACCAATTTCGGCATAAAAACCTCCGCTTGTTAACCTGACGAGGTCATCTCCGCCTGTGCGCGAAATATCCTGCCGGTATGCCCCGCCAAATATCACATAAGGCCTGTCGTTATTAATTCGCCGGGCTTTGTATTTTATCAGCAAAGGGAAATCGAGAAAAGTGGATTTTATGGAATAATCGTACGATAAATTTGAGAAACTGCTTGTATTATAATCAACTACTAATTGGTTATAGGTGAGAATCCGCTCTCCAAACGACAGGCCGGGAAGAAAACGCAGGTTCAAATCGCGGGTAAGCCGCAGGCTGGAAACAATTCCAACAGTAAAGCC
>NZ_JBSQIC010000016.1:0-56604 GCF_055108615.1 Tangfeifania sp.
GGGGTTACAATAAAACAACTCTTCAAAGATGCGATTTCTTATAAAAAGCAAATGACAGCTGAAGATTATTTGAGGACAAATCAAAAAGTAAAAGAATTTGAAAATCAATTAACCGAACTATTAGATGTTGATTATTCAGGTAAGCACCAAAAACTTAGGTCATTTATAAAAAGATTAATAAAAAACCGAGATTCGATTTTAACCTTTCTATATCATTGGGAAGTCCCACCTGACAACAATGGTTCGGAAAGGGCAATTAGGGATGTTGTAACAAAAATAATATTATGCCGCGATTATCAAAAGAATTCAAAGAAGCCATTAAGGAAATTCCGGTTGAAGAACTTCAAAAACTGGTGATTCAATTTACTTCCAAAAACAGAGAAATCTACGATTTTGTAAATCTTCATTATGTTGAAAGAGATGATGCAGAGGAAGAACTTTTTGAAGAGACAATAGAGAAAATTACGGATGAGATTTTATTTTTAAGTGAACGCGGTATCGTTCAAAAAAATCTTGCCAAAGCCATTACTAAATCAGTGGGATACATCAATCATTTCGTAAAAGTGACAAAAAACAAAAACAGAGAAGCTGATTTACTCAGGAATTTACTGGATGATGTATTTGAGAACTATACCGATGAATTGGGTACCTGCTGGACAGCTTTCGATTCAAAACTGGCGGTTACAACCAACCGGCTTTATAACCTCGTAACAAAAAAATTGCACGAGGATTACCGGATTGAATACCGCGATAACCTGAACCATTATCTGGAGATTCTTCATGCCAGATCAAATTATCTCGACTATGTTTACAAAATGCCAAAATCAATAGAATAGTGCCATACGAATTACCAAAATCTCAGAAGAAAATTGCCAGGCAGATTATTCAAAACTGGCTGGATGTAATTGAAGGAGATCGATAAAAACATTTATCTTTGGAATACGAAACCAAATTTTATTAGAAATACCATGAATCAACAGAACCTAAAAAAACTCATCATCACCTTGTTTCGCGTGGCCATTGGCTGGCATTTTTTATACGAAGGCCTTGTAAAGTTGTGGGCTGCCAACTGGTCGGCTGCCGGTTACCTGGCCAATGCAACCGGCCCGTTTGCAGGGTTTTACCACTGGATGGCTGCCTCTGAAGGGCTGATGAAGGTTATTGATCCTATGAATATTGCGGCTTTGCTGTTAATCGGCCTGGCCCTTTTCCTGGGTGTTTTTATACGCACAGCATCGGTTTCAGGTATTTTGCTGCTGGCGTTATATTACTTTGCATATCCACCGTTTGGCGGTTCCATGCTGGCACCGGTTGAGGGAAATTACTACATTGTAAATAAAAATTTTATTGAAGCCGCTGCATTGCTGTTGTTGCTTCTAATAAAAGAAAGAGGATACGGAATTTATGCTCTTCAATATTTCTTGCCTAAAAAGAAATTGGAAATAGAGCCGGAATTTAATGAAAAGGAAGCTGTCACTTCCCGCCGTGAAGCTTTGAAAAATTTAGCTGCCTTGCCTGCCCTTGGAATCATTGGCTGGGGTGCTTTCCGCGAAAGTCAGGAGTATGGCGTTGATACATTATCCGGGGCAACCATCCAGGTAGGAGGGGCAGATATTTCGGAACTGAAAGGTGAACTGCCCAAAGGTAAAATCGGCGGCATGGAATTCAGCCGGTTGGTGCTGGGCGGAAACCTCATTGGCGGCTGGGCGCATTCGCGCGACCTCATTTATGTGCCATCGCTTTTCAGGGCGTACAACACCGAAATGAAAATTTTTGAAACCCTGATGCTGGCCGAAAAAGCCGGAATCGACTCCATAAACATCGGCTTTCCCACCATTGAAACCATGGTGAAATACCGGAAAATGACGGGCAGCAATATTAAAGTGATTGTACAGGTTCATCCCGACATGGATAATAACGATTACTACGTCAATATCGATAAAGCCATCGATTCGGGAATGGATGTCATCCAAATTCAGGGTAACTGGTGCGACTGGCTGGTACGCGACAATAAAATGGATGTAATTGAGAAGATGATGAACCGCATCCGTTCGCAAGGTTACACTGCAGGTCTGGCTTCGCATACGGTTGATTCACTCATTGCCTGCGAGGAACAGGGAATCATCCCGGATTATTACATGAAAACCATGCACCACGACCGCTATTGGTCGGCTCACCCGCGCGAAAACCGTGTCCCGTTTGAGGTGGACGGCAAAAAATACCTCGACCACAACCGGTTTCACGACAACTGTTTTTGTCTCTTTCCGGATAAAACCACTGCTTTTGTTGAACGGGCCAAAGTTCCGGTGATGGGGTTTAAAGTGCTCGCGGCCGGAGCCATTAAACCGGAAGACGGATTTAACTGGGCTTTTAAAAACGGGGCCGATTTTATCTGCGTGGGCATGTTCGATTTCCAGATTGTAAATGATGTAAACATTACCATCGATACGCTGAACAATCTGGAAGGCCGCACAAGACAGTGGTATGGATAAAAACTACATTGTTCCGGAAATGCCAATGGTTGCTTTGCTTATTATTCTGATTATATGTGAAATAACAATAAACAAAAACCAAATTTCAAATAAATTCCAAAAATCAAAAGATGAAATTCGAAACGAGTAAATTCTGGAATTTGGAATGGTTGAAATTTGGAATTTATTTGTGATTTGAAGATTGTATTTTGAAATTTTTCTTTCATTGACTCTGTATGACGATCTAATGAAGCTATCTAAAACAATTATTTATGAAACGGAAATTATTAACACTTCTATTTATTTGTTTTTTTATGATATCACAAGCACAGGAAAGCGACATCCGGCTAATTGTTCGCGGCGACGATATCGGTTCGTTTCATGCGGCAAACGTGGGTTGTATCGAGTCGTACCAAAACGGCATTGCCCGCTCGGTGGAGTTGATGCCGGTCTGTGCCTGGTTCCCAGAGGCAGTGCAACTGCTGAACGAAAATCCGGGTTACGATGTGGGCATTCATTTAACACTCACCAGCGAATGGAGCAGCGTGAAGTGGCGCCCGCTCACCCATTGCCCGGGCCTGGTTGATGAGGACGGCTACTTTTTCCCGATGGTGTGGAAGAATCCTAACTTTCCGGCTGGTTCTTCCATTTCTGAATCGGAGTGGAAACTGGAGGAAATTGAACAGGAACTGCGTGCTCAAATCGAACTTTCGTTGAAACATGTGGCACACATTTCACACCTTTCAAACCACATGGGTTTTACCGGTCTCGACCCGAAAATTGCCGAATTGGTGAACCGGCTGGCCAAAGAGTACAATCTGGAAGTAAATACCAAAGGATTGCAGCGTTTCCCTGGTTGGGGCAGGGATGTGCCCCTGGAACAGCGCATCGATAAATTTTGCGAAAACCTCGAAAAACTTACCCCCGGCAAATACCTTTTTGTAGAACATCCGGTAGTTGCTTCGGATGAAATGATAACCGTGGGGCATGTTGGGTATGAAAATGTGGCCGAAGACCGCGAGTGGGTAACCCGGGTTTTCACGAGCGAAAAGGTAAAACAGACCATTCAGAAAAAAGGGATTAAGCTGATTAGTTATGCTGATTTAAAAAATTAACAGGCAGTGGTTTCAACTGTTTTTTAATTTTTTGCTTTATTACGAATATTTTATCTTTGAATGAAATCTTCTGTAATAGTATGACAATGAAACGGTATATCTCATTTTTGTTTTTAGCCTTAATATTCATTTTTGTTTTGTATTCCTGTAAAACTGAAAACGTTAAAACCACCAGTGAACTTCTCACTGCTCCGCTTTTTGAATATCAGAATTTGGAACCACGGTGGAATAGTTTTGAAAATCCCACTTCGGAAAAAGGAACCGGAGGGCAGGAAAACAAAGGAGCCAAAGGCCATCCGTTTGACTCGCTGCTGGCTGGTGAATCCAAAGTGTTGATGGATGTTGAAGGACCGGGAATCATCACCCGCATGTGGTTTACCATCCAGGATCGTTCGCCTGAAATCCTGCCACAAATTTCCGGTAAAGGCAGATTCCTCGGAGTAAATTTTGGCGTAATGGCAAATCCCGCTTACCACAAATCGTGGTGGGGCGAGGGTGAAGTTAAAATGTACCTCGACGGTGATGGTGAACTGCCGACACTCGTTGGTACCGGCACCGAAGATTATATCGGGACAGCCTGGGGACAAGGGAAATTTATTAACCGGTACACCGGCTGCCTGGTGGCCGACAGTGAAAACGGCTACTGGACATTTTACCGCTACCATATTCCCGATCCAATCTTTTTTGAAAATGATATCCGGGTGACTATTCAAGCTATGGGAGGAAATCAGAAAGAAAAGGTGATTGAGATGATGGATGAGGAAGCTCCGATGATTCCGGTTACAATCCAGAATGCATCTTCATTTGTGCGGTTACTCGATTTTGAGGAGCCGGCAGATTTGAAAAACGATGATTTAATCGACGGATGGACCAATTTTTACCGCTCCGACGACTGGTCTTCTACCGCTTATTTTTATCTCGACAAACCCACAAATCAGTTACCTGAAATTCAAAATGTTGAAATGCGAACCTATAAATTAACAAGGAATGAATAATCGTAGATTTTATTTTGTCCTGCTATTTCTTTTTTTCGGAATACTTGTCTCCAATGCGCAGGACCCCACACGTTTTAAGGAGCAGATAGAAAAACTTAATACTAAAGAATACAACTTCAACCCAGATAAAAAACTGGTTGTTTTTGCTGGCAGTTCAAGTATCAGAATGTGGAAGGACGTTCAGGATTATTTTCCTGAATATAATGTAATTAATAATGGTTTTGGAGGTTCACATTTCAGTGATCTTCTGTTTTATTACGATGAACTTATTTTGAAACACAAGCCCGAAATACTTTTTATTTATGAGGGTGACAACGACATTGCGGGAAATAAAAAGCCTTCAAAAATTAAGCGGGAGGCCAAAAAACTGGTCAAAATGATTCAGGAAGATTTGCCGCAAACCAAAGTCGTTTTTATCTCTCCGAAACCAAGTATTGCCCGCAAGCATCTTAAGGCGAAATATGAAAAACTGAACCGGAAATTAAGTCGTTATTGCAATCGGAAAAGCTACTTGGAATTTGCTGATGTCTGGAATAATATGCTGGATAATGACGGAAATGTTTATGAAGACATTTTTATTGATGACGGCCTGCACATGAATAAAAGGGGATACGATTTGTGGGCCGAAGTAATTGCAGATTATTTATAACGATTAGTTTTGTCTTCCGAAAAAACGATATCCGGATGGCTGTTACATTACTTAAGTGTTTTAAGGAAGGAATTATTGAAGCCGGCTGCGACGAGGCCGGACGCGGTTGCCTGGCCGGACCGGTGGTGGCAGCAGCGGTTATTCTGCCTGAAAATTTTGAACACCCGTTTCTGAATGATTCCAAACAACTTTCTGAAAAACAGCGAAATGAACTGCGGCCACTCATTGAAAAGGAAGCACTGGCCTGGGCAGTTGAAATGGTCCCCAACGAGGAAATCGATAAAGTGAACATCCTGAATGCTTCATTTCTGGCCATGAACCGGGCGATTCAAAAATTAAAAATAAAACCGCAGCATTTGCTCATCGACGGGAACCGTTTTCGTCCACAGACCGACATTCCGTTTACCTGCATGATAAAGGGCGATGGTCGTTTCCTTTCCATTGCAGCGGCTTCGGTGCTGGCCAAAACCTGGCGCGACGAGTACATGGAAAAAATTCATGCCGAGTTTGATTGTTACGGCTGGGACCGTAATAAAGGATACGCCACCAAATTTCACCGCGAAGCAATTGCAGTGAACGGAATATGCAAATATCACCGACAATCGTTTCGGTTAAAAGATGAACAGTTGGCGTTGGATTTCTAATTATTTTTTCTGAAAATGTATCGCCAACCCCGAATTGGCAGCTATCTCAAATTTGAGCTCAGTTTCAGAATCAACTTCTCTATTTTCAATTCCCACGTTTGTTGATGAGGGCGAATTTGTATCGTGTGTGTAAATCGTTGCTTCATAACTTTCGCCGGAATCTAAAAAGGAAAGATCCATTTCGAGCGATTTGGATTCTTCACCAGTGAGCGACCCCATAAACCATTCGTCGCCAGATCGGCGGGCGATGGTGGCATATTCCCCGATTTTACCTTCCAACACTTTTGTTTCGTCCCAAACGGTGGGCATTTCTTTAAAAAACTTCAGTTCCGGGTCATCCTGAATGTAACCGTCGGTTCCCGGAACCGCACCTTTATTTGTGGACGCTGAAGGTGGCCGGTCGTACCAATACAGAAACTGCCACGGACTGTACATCATCACCGCTTTTGCCAGCTGCGAAACGTGCCCGCCCATTTCTTCCGTCACACGCGGGGCGTAGTAGCAAATGGTATTATCGCCTGCTCCCGCCAGCATACGTGTAAAAAGTGTAATCAGCGTGTGTTGGTTCGACGGACTTTCTTCATCGCCACGAATTCCTTCCTGTGTCATTAAATTGGGATAGGTTCGTGAGAATCCGGTGGGGCGGTATTCGTCATGAATATCGACCATCAACTGGTTGCCGGCTGCTTTTTTCACGGCTTCGTGCAGCCAGGTTGTCCATTCCTGGTCACCCACCCGCACAAAACCGTATTTTACGCCTTTAATTCCCCACGATTTGTAAAGCGGCAGAATTTTGTCAATCTGTTTTTCCAGTGCGCGACGATTCACATAAACAATTATCCCGATTCCTTTACTTTCGGCATATTCAATTACCCGGTGTAAATCGAGCGGGCCTGGCGAACGGGCAGGGTCAACTGTAACCGTGGTTGCATCCGATGTTTCATCGCCTTCAGGACCATACCATCCGGCATCGAACTCCACATATTGTAATCCGTTTTCAGCGGCAAAATCAACACAAGCCAAACCTCCCTCTGTGGTGAGCGTGACTTCACGAATCACTTTTCCCGGTTTTATCCACGAAGCATTTTCAATGGCACACGAATCATTGAGGTTCAGCAAAAAATAGTCGTTTTCGAGCAGTTCTCCGGGTGAATTCCCAATCATGATGGTGCGCCACGGGGTAGTGTAAGGTAGTTCAACTGTTGGTTCGTCGTGAAGGGCAGCCACCAGCGAATTTTCAGTGTTTCCGGCCATCAGTTTCATCCGCGAAAAATCAATCAGTTTGGCTTCGCCAATGGCCAGGAAATTTTTATCTGTTTCAATTACGAGCGGGCGTTCAGCAGGTTCTGATATTTCGTTCACCGGAATTTTGCGGTATTCTGCCTGCGCCCGGTTGGCCACCCAACTGTGATAATTGCCCCGAAGGTGAAACCCGGTTAGCTCTTTTTCAATTGTAAGCGAATTATCACCATCATTTGGCAGAAAAGTATAATTGAAAGCAACACCTTCATTGTAAACACGGAAAGTCATTTCGAATTTCCGGCCCGGAGCAGTTGTTTCCCGTAGATGAACTTTTAATTGATTGTAATGATTACTGATTTCAGCCTGTTCGCCGTAAGCAGGTTTCCAGGTGGCATCGGCTGAAGTTTGCTCGCTTGATACAAGCTCAAGATTTTTTCCGAAGAAATCATTTTTTGAAAACTGAAAGCCCAGTTGCGATTCCCGGATTACATTGTTTTTGTTGTAATCAACCGAGTAAAATAGTCGGGCCGAATCGTTTACTCCAAAATGTAACTGAATTTTTCCATCGGGACTTAGAACAGTTGCTGATTGATTTTGTGCACAGGAAAACAGGAGCAAAGTGATGAGTAAGTAGAATAGGTTCTTCATTTTTCAATTGAATTTTGGCTTTAAAAATATAAAAAGAAGAGGAGAAGTTATTGATTGTGTTTTCTTTTCATTAATTTCAGTTATTGAGTCTGAACTTTCCAGGCTCGCATGCAAGTATTAAAAAATGAAGAAACTGGTTGTTATACTACTTTTTTTGTTCCCGTCCGGACTTTCCGGGCAAAATGATACAGTTTTATTCATTGGTGTGAACGGGAAAATCGGAGAAGTAAATAGCAAAATATTCAAAAAAGAAATTAAATTCCGTTCTGATAACAGAGTGAGAGTGCGCACCAGCAGATGGGACGATGGTGAATGGGTGCGGGCGTTTACTGAAAAAATTAAAATTGAAAAACCTTCAGTTTTTTCTGTTACTGTCAGAGGAAAAACCTTTTCGAGGGAAAAACTAAAACGGACATTCTTGCCACAAAACGATTCACTTTTCAAATTTACTGACTGGCAGGAGGGACAAATTAAACGCGAAGGATTTACGCTTTCAAAATTACCGTTGATATTGCATGGGACGGTTACCGAGTTTTATCCGAACGGGAATAAAAAATCAGTTTCAGAATATACTGAAAATGAACTGGTTTCGAACAGAAACTGGAAGGAAAACGGAGTAGGATACATCGACAATATTTATTATTCGGTTGATACTGAACCGCGTTTTTCGTTGGGGATGCCCTATTTGCACGACCACATTTTGACAACATTTAAGAAATCGGAAGTAGATATTTCGGAGGTTGAAGGCCGGATTGTGATAGGTTTTGTTGTTATGGAAAATGGCGAAATTGACGGCATACGCATTGAAGAGGGCATGACCCTGGAGCTGAATAATCTTGCCCTGCAGGCATTTCATGCCCTTCCCGGCAAATGGGTGCCGGCGCAACTCAACGGACAGCCCGTTCGTTACTACCAGCTTTTCCCCATTAATTTTATTTACCGGTATTTCGATTACCTTGAACTGAAAGGCAGCATGCTATACTGGGAAATCAACTGAGATTACTTTTTCAGAATTCGCCAGTATTTTTTTACTGCTGTTTTTTGTCCAGAATTTCTTTTATTTCTGAAAGAAAGCTGCAATTTAAAGCGGAATGGCATTTTATTTTATGACAAAATCCTTTTTTTGAGTATTTCATGAAGTTTGATAACCAGTGTCTTCCAACAGGCCTGGTTGCATGGAAGCTTCCACGGCCAGCTGATCGCATCGCTCGTTGAGCGGATTGTTGGCATGGCCTTTCACCCACACAAATTTTACGTGGTGTTTTTTGTACACATCCAGAAAACGCATCCAGAGATCGGGATTTTTTTTGCCTTTGAACCGTTTTTTTACCCAGTTGAACACCCAGCCTTTTTCCACGGCATCGGCCACGTATTTCGAGTCGGTGTAAATAGTGACTTCACTGCCGGGAATTTTGAGTGTTTCAAGCGCCACAATTACCGCCAGCAGTTCCATCCGGTTGTTGGTGGTGTTGCGGTAACCCCGCGAAAGTTCCTTCCGGTGTTGTCCCGAAATCAGCACAATTCCGTAGCCTCCCGGACCGGGATTTCCGCGGGCAGCGCCGTCAGTGTATATCGTTATTTTGGGTTTTGCCATTTTAATTTTTCGTGAGTAAATCGTACAAAGTAGTGAGTAAATTCAGTAATAAGCAAATGAAGAATAAAAAAATCCCGCCGGTAAGCAGCGGGATTTAGGTATTTCTTTTTTTTTGAGCAAGTTCCTGGAGTTGAAGTTTTTAACCTCAACATGTTTGGCCGGACTTAAGAAAGTCCGGTTCCCTATTCCACAATCAACATTTCGTCAATCAGATGTGTGGCACCGGCATATTTGTCGATCACCCACAGCACAAACCGGATGTCCACATTAATGCAGCGTTGCAGTTCGGGTTCGAAGGCAATGTCGCCGCTCATGGCTTCCCAGTTGCCGTCGAATGCAATGCCAATCAGTTCGCCCCGACCGTTCATTACCGGGCTTCCTGAATTACCACCAGTAATGTCGTTGTTGGTAATAAAGCAGGTAACCAGTTCGCCGTTTTCGTTTGCATAGCGGCCAAAATCTTCGGCCAGCACTAATTTCTTCATTCTTTCCGGCACGTGAAACTCGTTATCGCCCGGAATTTCTTTTTCCAGGTAACCGTCGGTAGTAGTGTAGTATTTGTAAATTACACCGTCGCGGGGTTCGTAACCGAGCACCTGTCCGTAAGTAAGGCGCATGGTTGAATTGGCATCGGGGTAGAAATTTTTGTCCTCCTGCATTTCCATTAAGCCGGCCACAAACAGGCGGCGGCCTTTGGCAAGCTGGTCATTTTTTTGGCTGGCCAATTCACCAATTTCACGGAATTTGTCGAAAATGTCGCGCGAAGCCTGAAAAACCCAGTCTTTTTTTAGATCCTTGAATCTTGGGGCTTTCAGAAATTCAGTCAATTCTTCCTGATCGTCGAACATCGACTTTCTGAACATTTTTTCGGTGTATTTTTCAAAGCCTTTTTTCCGCGCATCTTCAAAAAAGTCAGGATGGTATTTCACCGGGTTGTTTTCAGCATAAAGCTCCATTAACGCCGCCGCAATTTTCATGTCGGTTTCAGCATGGTAGTCTTTATAGAAATTGTCGAGGCTCCCGGCAATTCTGTCGGCAATCATTTGTACGCGATCGGGGCCATGGTCACCTTCTTCAAGCATGCGGTAGAGCGGAAGGGCGCGATAGGCAAACATGAAAAT
Organism: Tangfeifania sp.; assembly: GCF_055108615.1. NCBI lineage: Bacteria > Pseudomonadati > Bacteroidota > Bacteroidia > Marinilabiliales > Prolixibacteraceae > Tangfeifania > Tangfeifania sp. Next base: position 10,480 of record NZ_JBSQIC010000016.1, read on the forward strand.
TTCCGGTCCGCGGATCATAGCTTCGGCCATATATTCGCGTGCTTTATTGTCAGCATTGTCAGCATAGGAGTCGGCAATGTACTTCAGGGCTTCTCCATACTTTTCACGGCGTTCGCTGTTTGCATTAACCCAGCTTGTAAATTTATCTTCCAGCTCTTTTTTCTTGGCAATAACTTCCAGGTTTTTCAGCCCCCTGTTTTGGCCGATGCTGTATTTATAGTAGTTGGAGCTGCCCGCATATTTTGAGGCATACTGAATACGTGCTTTCTGACTGGTATTCATATAATCGTCGAGAATATCGAGTTTTTTTTCGCGAACTTCAACGCGTACCGGGTTGGTTACCTGCATGGTGTAATCTACCCCGTACGATGTTTTGTAACGGTTGGTGCTGCCGGGGTAGCCCATTATCATGGCAAAATCGCCTTCTTCAATACCTTTTAAAGAAATGGGCAGAAAGTGTTTGGGATGGTATGGAACATTTTCCTCGGAGAAGCTGGCCGGTTTTCCATCGGGGCCGGCATAAACGCGGAATATAGCAAAGTCGCTGGTATGGCGGGGCCACATCCAGTTGTCGGTGTCGCCGCCAAATTTTCCCAAAGCCTGTGGCGGTGCGCCCACAAGGCGGACATCGCGGAATGTCTCCGTCACAAAAAGGTAGTATCGGTTTGAGTTGAAAAAACTGCGCACGTACGTTTCGTAATGGGTATCGCCTTTGGCTTCATTTTCCAGTTTGCTTGAAACCGAGCGGATTTCATTTCTTCTTTCTTCTTCGCTCATGTTATCGGTTACATTGGCCAGCACTTTGTCGGTTACGTCTTCAATGCGAACCAGAAAAGAAACTGTTTTACCCGGGTTGGGCAGTTCTGCATCGCGTGTCATGGCCCAAAAACCATCTTTCAAATAATCGTTTTCAACACTTGAGTGGGCCTGGATTTCTCCAAAACCACAATGGTGGTTGGTGAGCAGCAAACCGTCTTCTGAAACAAGTTCGGCGGTGCACGACCCCCGGTCGAGGGCAACCACTGCATCTTTGAGGCTTGAATTGTTTATGCTGTAGATATCTTCTGCACTCAATTGGAGTCCCATCTCCTGCATTTCGTTGATATTCAGTTTGTGAATTAACGAGGGAAGCCACATCCCTTCATCTGCAACTGCTTTGCCCGCAAACAGTGTTACAAGGAGCAGTAAAAAACTCAATTTTCTCATCTTTTTTTATTCTTCATTTAAAATATTAAAACTGCAAATATAATATTTCAAAATTCATTGGCTGGTGACATTTGTTTTTTTCCTGGGTGAATGTGTTAAAGGAACCTGGTTCAAACGAACTAAACAACAAAAGAAATTAAATTACCGGTTTTTGATTTCAACTAAAAATGAATTACTTTCAGTACATTAAAAATGAATACAACTATGCAAAAGTTTATACGCACATTGATGTGGATTTTGTTTGTTTTTGCCCTCTTCATTTTGCTGGCCTATTTGTTGCCGCGTAAAGTTGAAATTGAGCGGAATACAACCATAAACACTTCCCCAAAAATTGTTTTCAGCCAGGTAAACGATTTGCACAACTGGGAGAAATGGTCGAAATGGCACATTGATGATCCCGAACTCAAACTGAGGTTTATAAATAACGGTGTTGGCGACAGCGCAGGAGTTGTTTGGGAAAGTGAACAATTAAAAAATAAAAGAGGCCGGTTAACGATTGTTGAGTCGGATCCTTACAAATTGATTCATTTTAAAATTGAATTCCCTGACAGGGAACCTGCAGAAATGGAGTTTTCCCTTCAACAGAAAGGAGAAGAAACAGTACTGACCTGGCTGCTGGTTTGCGACGTGGGCTACAATCCGTTTGCCCGCTGGGCGGGTTTGCTGAAGAATAAAATTGTGGGGCCCGGATTACAGGAGAGCCTTGATTACCTGAAAACTGTATGCGAAGTACTGGATGATGAAAACGCGCTGATTGTTGAGCTGACAAGCGTTGAACCGTTCTATTATTCCGGAATTCGCGAAAAAGTAAATGCTGAAAAAGTGAGTGAAAAAATGGGCGACATGTTTGATGAGGTGGCCGCTTTCATCGAAAATTCAGAGGCTGAAATTGCCGGAATGCCGTTTGCCATTTATCATGAAATTGCTGACGGGACCATTGATTTGGAATGCGGGTTCCCTGTTTCAGCAGAAATCACACCCCGGGAGCCGTTTCAATCAGGTGAATTTCCGGCAAATACATGCGCAACCCTGAGCTATTTTGGCGACTACCAGCAACTGGAAATTGCACATAGTACCATACAAAACTGGATTAAAACCCGGAAATTTAAACTTGCAGGATCGCCCATTGAAATGTATGCCACCAATCCGGCCAATGAAACAGACCCTGACAAATGGCATACAAAAATCTGCTATCCGGTGAGGTAAAACCAGAGTTGTCAGTGGTTAAAAAAACCTAAACCCTGCTGTGGTTTATCAATTCTTACTAAATTTGTCGCTTGCAAAAATGGCAGGGCAAAGTGAAGAAAAAACTGTTTAAAAAACTTAGCGACCGGTACCGGTTGATCATTTACAACGATACCACATTTCAATCGGTTTGGAGCATGAAACTGACACGGCTTAAGGTGTTTACCATAACCAGCCTTTTGTCGGCGCTGATTGTTGTGCTCGTTATTTTGCTGATTGCCACAACCGGCCTTCGCGAATACATTCCCGGTTATCCGAGAGCCGAATACCGCCAAATGATGGTTGAAACTGCCTTAAAACTCGATTCGCTGGAAAACGAACTGGAAAAACGGGATAAGTTTTTTTATGGTATCCAGGCTATTTTGGAGGGCGAAACACCCGGGGATCAAATTGTTGTTGATTCAATAGTGGAGCCCAATCAGGTTGATTTTCAAGAATATAACCATGATTCTGTATTTCAGGACAAACTATTGGCCGAACAAACCAGCCTGTCGCTGGGGAGTGGCAGCAGGCAAAACCTGAGCCTCAGCCAGATTCATTTCTTTTTGCCTGTTAAAGGAGTTGTATCAAACCATTTTAATTCGTCGGCCGATCATTTTGGAGTAGATTTGGTGGGCGAGCCCAATTCCCGAATTTCATCGGTACTCGACGGCACAGTTATTTTTTCGGGGTGGACTATTGAAACGGGCTACGTTATATACATTCAGCACGATGCTGAATTGATTTCAGTTTACAAACACAACGCCGAGTTGCTAAAAAAGGTTGGCGACAGGGTCAGGGCCGGCGAAGCCATTGCGATAATTGGCAATACCGGTGAAATGACAACAGGGGCGCATCTTCATTTTGAACTTTGGCACGACGGCACTGCTGTTAACCCGGCAGAATATATTGATTTCTAAGTTTTATGAAAAAAAGAATTGCCATTCTTGGTTCAACGGGGTCAATCGGAACCCAATCGCTCGAGGTTATTGCTGAAAACCCCGAAATGTTTGAGGTGGAAGTGTTAACTGCCAACAATAACGTTGGTTTATTAATTGAACAGGCCAGAAAATTTCAGCCCAATGCAGTGGTTATTGCCAATGAGAAGAAGTACAAAGAAGTTTCAGCCGCATTGGAAAATGAACCTGTTAAAGTTTTTGCCGGAACCGATGCCCTGAACCAGATTGTGCAAATGGAAACTGTTGATACTGTGCTTACGGCAATGGTGGGCTACTCGGGATTAATACCAACTTACCACGCTGTAAAGGCCGGGAAAAATATTGCACTTGCCAATAAAGAAACACTGGTGGTGGCCGGAAGAATAATTACACAACTCGCCAAAGAAAACCAGGTAGATATTATTCCTATTGATTCTGAACACTCTGCAATTTTTCAGTGCCTGGTGGGTGAATTTACCAACCCGGTTGAGAAAATAATTCTGACCTGCTCGGGAGGGCCATTTCGTGAAAAGTCATTAAAAGAACTTGAAAATGTAACGGTGAACGATGCGCTGGACCATCCCAGCTGGGACATGGGCGCAAAAATTACAATCGATTCGGCCTCGTTAATGAACAAGGGATTTGAAGTGATTGAAGCCCACTGGCTTTTTGGGCTCCCCGCCTCGCAAATTGATGTGGTAGTGCATCCGCAATCCATCATTCACTCGCTGGTTCAGTTCGAAGACGGCTCGGTAAAAGCCCAAATGGGCCTGCCCGATATGCGCCTGCCCATTCAATATGCCCTCGGTTTTCCGTACCGGATAAAAAATAATTTTCCCCGGTTTAGTTTTCTCGATTACCCAACGCTTGACTTTGCCAAACCAGATACAAAAATTTTTCGTAACCTTGCACTTGCTTTTAAAGCTTTGGAAGATGGCGGAAATGTTCCCTGTGCATTAAATGCCGCCAACGAAGTGGTGGTTCAGGCTTTCCTCGAGGGAAGAACAGGGTTTTTGCAAATGCCCGACATGGTTGAAGAAGCAATGCAAAAAGTGAGTTTTATTGAAAAACCCGACATGGATGATTTAATTCATACCAATACCGAAACAAGAAGAGTAACAGAATTGTTAACAGGAGTCAGGAATTAAGAAAAATCAGAAAAAAGAAGAATGGAGACGATATTAATAAAAACCGCCCAGTTACTTTTAAGCCTTTCAATACTGGTGGTGCTGCACGAATTCGGGCATTTTACGTTTGCCCGCCTGTTTAAAACAAGAGTCGAAAAATTTTACCTGTTTTTTGATCCCTGGTTTTCGCTTTTTAAAGTTAAAAAAGGCGAAACCGAATACGGAGTGGGCTGGCTGCCCCTTGGCGGATATGTCAAAATTTCAGGAATGATTGATGAGTCAATGGACAAGGAGGCCATGAAACAGCCACCAAAACCCTACGAATTCAGGGCCAAGCCGGCATGGCAGCGGTTGCTGATTATGCTTGGTGGTGTGCTGATGAATTTCCTATTTGCCATGGTAATTTACATTGGCGTTTTGTATGCATGGGGCGAAACTTACCTCCCTACCGAAAATGTAAAATACGGCATTGAAGTGAACGAGGTTGGCGAAGAAATCGGGTTTCAGGATGGCGATAAAATTTTAACCGTTGACAATAAGCAGGTTGAAAATTTCATGAAAATTGTCCCAACCATTGTTTTGGATGATGCCCGCTCGGTGCAGGTTAACAGAAACGGCGAAAAGGTGAATGTTGAAATCAGCGATGCTGATTTGGCCATGATGCTGAAAAGCAAAGAAGTGATGGCACCACGCCGGCCTTTTGATATTCAGGTTGGAAGAATCGTCAAAGAATCTCCGGCAGAAAAGGCAGGACTTCAGGAAGGAGATGTTTTTGTGAGTGTTGACGGAAACACTTTTGAGTATTACGACCAGTTTGCCGATTATTTGGCAGCCAAAAGTAATGGAGAAGTTACACTTACGTTGCTTCGCGATGGAAATGAAATTGAAAAAGAAGTAGGGGTTACAGAAGATGGTAAACTGGGTTTTTATCCCACATTTACCAACACTGATGTGTTCGAACTGGCCACTGTTGATTATGGATTTTTCGAATCGATTCCGGCAGGAATTCAGCGGGGGGCACAAACGACAAAAGATTATTTGAAGCAATTTAAGCTGCTTTTCCGTCCCGAAACAAAAGCGTATGAATCGCTTGGCGGTTTTGCCACCATCGGTAATATTTTTCCGTCGCAGTGGGATTGGTTTTCGTTCTGGAACATGACCGCGTTCATTTCCATTATCCTGGCCATTATGAACCTGCTGCCCATCCCCGCACTCGACGGCGGACACGTGATGTTCCTCTTTTTTGAAATGGTGTCGGGAAGAAAACCCGGAGAGAAATTTTTGGAGTATGCACAAATTGCCGGAATGATTGTACTTTTGGCATTAGTACTGTTTGCCAACGCAAATGATATAATTAAGATGATTAATGGGACTTTTTAAGTAAAAAATTCTATTTTTGTATCAGAACTTTTTAATTTTGAAACATGAATTTATTTGTAATTGCAGGATTTATCGGGCCACAGGAAATAATTATTATTTTAATTATAGTACTACTTCTTTTTGGAGGGCGCAAAATACCAGAGTTAATGAAGGGCTTGGGCACAGGAATGAAAGAATTCAAAAAAGCCACCAAGGAGAATGATGAAGAGGCGAAGGGTGAAAACAAAGAAGAACCCGAAAAAATAAACAGTTGATAACTGAAAAAGACTAAAAAATCCCGTTTATGCCAGAGTGTATGAACGGGATTTTTTATTTTATACTGGTAAGATTTTTGTTGCAGCTTTTTCAAACTAAAAAACTGATAAAATGGACATTAAAAATGTAACACGAATAGTAATACTGTTTTTTGCGGTGTTGTTTTTTTCTTCATGTAAAGACACCAATACCGGAATACATACAAATGTTACCGGAAAGGCCGGTGAGGTAGTAGTTGTAATTTCCGACGAAGAGTGGAACAGTGATATTGGCCAGCTTATTCGTCAGCACCTGGCGCAGGAACATGTCGCCCTGCCACAGGACGAGCCATTGTTCGATCTGGTTAAAGTGCCGCATAATGCTTTCACCAAAATTTTTAAAACCACACGGAATATCCTGCAGACTCAAATCTCTTCAGCTGTTGATACATCCAGGGTTGTATTTAAAAATGATGTTTGGGCACAGCCCCAGGCAACAGTTATTATCCAGGCAAAAAACAGGGCAGAGTTTAAAAAGCTTTTTAATGAGAATATAGATCGAATACTTTCCTATTTTATTAAAGCAGAAAAAGACAGGTTGTCAAATAATTATAACAAGTATTTTGAGCGGGGAGTTTATAATGTGCTGAACGATGAATTTGGTGTGACCATGAAAGTTGCTCCCGGGTTTCAGATAGCCGAACAAAAAGAGGATTTTATTTGGTTACGGTATGAAACACCAGCCATCTCGCAAGGCATTATTTTGTACACTTTTCCTTATGTTTCCGACAGTGCTTTCACCGAAAACTACTTGTTAAAAGTACGCGACAGTGTGTTGCGTGCCAACGTTCCCGGTCCCACCGAAGGCAGTTACATGACCACCGAAAGGAGAATTGAACAAGTTCAGAATATTATTAAACACAATGGCAATTACGCTTCCGAGATGCGTGGCCTCTGGCGATTACGGAACGATTATATGGGCGGGCCCTATATTTCGCTGGCTGAGCTGGATGCAGCAAATCAGCGGATAGTTGTGGCTTTTGGCTATGTTTATGCGCCCAGTAAAGATAAGCGGAATTACCTGCGCCAGGTGGAAGCCATGATTTATTCCCTGAAGCTGAACAATCAGAAAGAGAATGATTTACTGAACGAACAGGATGCCATTGAAATTGATGTTCAGGCCAACCAGTAAGTTGCCGGGGAAGAATCAGAAAACTGCCTTCACAATTTTTTTCACATTGTCCGAAACCCCGTATGTGTAAATATGGAGCGAGGGAACGTTATGTTTCACCAGTTCTTTCGACTGGTGGATAGCCCACTCGGTACCTACCTGCCTGGCTTCTTCGTTATTTTTGCATTTTGTCAGTTCGCCCGATAATTCAGCGGGCAAATCAATACTGAATATTTTGGGTAAAACAGTGAGCTGATTTTTTAAATTAATGGGCTTAATTCCGGGAATGATGGGAACATTGATCCCGATCGCACGGCATCTCTCCACAAAATCGAAATACACTTTGTTGTCGAAAAACATTTGGGTAACAATGTATTCGGCCCCGGCATCCACTTTTTGTTTCAGGTAAGCCAAATCCTGGTCCATGTTAGGTGCTTCAAAATGCTTTTCAGGATAGCCGGCCACGCCAATACAAAAATCGAGTGGGGTATTGTTTTTCAAATCTTTTTCGAGATAAATTCCGTTTTTCAGGTTTACAATCTGTTCAACCAGTTCATTGGCATGGGCATGTCCCCCGGGTTCAGGCTTGAAAATGTGCTGGTTTTTCGTACCATCGCCGCGCAGGGCAAGTACATTTTCTATTCCCAGAAAATGCAAATCGATGAGCACGTATTCGGTTTCACTTTTGGTAAAACCACCGCAAAGGATGTGCGGCACAACCGGAATTCCGTAACGGTATTGAATAGATGCTGCAATAGCAACAGTCCCCGGTCGTTTACGGGTAGTACGTTTCACAATCGACCCGTCGGGTTGCTCGTAAAATTTCACCTCATCGCGGTGTGTGGTAATATTAATGTATTTGGGATCGAATTCTGTCAGGCTTTCAACGGTCCGGTAAATCCGGCTTGTGTCGTTCCCTTTTAAAGGAGGCAGCAATTCGAACGAAAAAACAGGTTTTTTCGCAGTATTTATGATATCAATAACTTTCATTCTGTCCAGTTTAAACGCTGCAAAATTAATAAATCGTTCCGGCTTTCAGGAAATAAAATATAAATCGACAGCAATTTGAATTTTAGGTAAAGCCGCCAGTCGGTTGGCAGAAGTTATTTTTTAGCCAAATCAGGGTCGTAATCTGTTTCGTTCACCCATCCTGCAGGCACATCTTCACCCGACATGTAACGGTTATAGTAGTTTCGTACTGCACCGGCGTATTCATAGTTGTCAAAAATATCACCGTTTCCCAGGATTCTTGGGTCGCCCTGTTCTTTGAGTTTTTCTTCCATCAGTTTCGAAAGGTCTGCTTTTATTTCTGAAAAGGACTGATTGCCCGCAAGATTTGTCATACAAAAAGGGTCTTCTTTAATATGGTATAATTCCTCTCCGGGGCGTTTCCCAAAGTTCAGCTGCCAGTATTCCATTATTCCTTTATTTCGGCGGGTATCGAGAATGTAAGTTTTAGTAGGACTTCCGTCGCAGTTAAGATATCCGGTTTCAGGGTTGCCGGCCGGCCAGCGGTTGGGTTTAAAGTTGTGCAGGTAAAGGTAACCGTTGGTTAAAATACCCCGCACCGGGTAACCTTCGTCGTTGGGGCGGCCTACATCGTGACGTTCTTTGCCCACCAAAACAAAATCGCGTTCCGGAATTACTTTTCCCTGTTTTTCGGTGTTGAAATATTCGGTTAAACTTCGGCCGGTTACCGGTTGCATTCCAACCTGTTCTGCAGTCAGCCCTGCCAGTTCGAGGTAAGTAGGTGTAAAATCAATAAAATTCACAAAGTCGTCGACCACACGTCCCGGGTTTTTAATTCCGTTGGGCCACATTATGGCCAGCGGCAGATGGTTCGAATATTCATACACCTGGCCTTTGATGCGTGGAAACGGCATCCCATTGTCGGCCGTAACAATCACCAGTGTGTTGTCGAGTTCCCCGATTTCATCCAGCTTTTGCAGCATTTTTTGTAATTGTTTGTCGAAATATTCAATCTCGAAAGCATAATCGAGCATGTCGGTTCGCACGGTATCAACATCGGACCAGAAAGTAGGAATTCCATCTACTTCAGCCATGTTTTTTCCACCTTTTTTTATACCTGATTCAAATTCATAACGCCGGTGAGGCTCGTGGCTTCCATACCAAAAACAAAACGGCATTCCTTCCGGTCGTGCTGCCAGAAAAGCATCGAAATTTTTGGCATAATCTACATTTGAAATGCCGTTTGTGGGCGGCGTTGTTTTAAATTCATCGAACTTGGTTCCGGCCAGTTGGCGTGGTTTTCCGTTTATTTCACCCGGATCACCCGGGGCCCAGCCTTTTGCGGTGGCGCCTACCCAGTAACCGTTTTCAGAAAGCGCTTCGACATAGGTTTTAAATTTAGCCGGGAAATGGGGCGAGTGATTGGCGGCTTCTTCCAGTTGCCAACTGTTTCGACCTGTAAGGATGCATGCCCGCGAAGGCGCACATTTGGCGTTTGGCGTGTAAGCTCGCGAAAATAAAATTCCTTCTTCTGCCACACGGTCGAACGCCGGGGTTTTTACCCAATTGCAACCATAAGCGCCGAAATGCTGCCACGATGCGTCGTCGGCTATGGCAAATAAAATGTTGGGGCGCTTTGCCGGTTCCGGTTCTTGCTGGCAACCAGTGAGTAAAAATAGAAAAACGAACAAGGAAGCTGATAAAAACGAATGTAGTTTCATGGTTGAATTCATTTTAAAATCTAAAATACTTTTATCTGAACTTTCAAAGTGTAAATTTATCGCTTAAATTAGCAGATTCGTTCAACAAATCAAAAATTAACCATGATGAAGAAAATTGCTGTTTTATTGGTTTCAATCGTTTTATTATCGTGTTCAAATGAACCTGCGCTTATTGATGAATCTGATTTTGGAGGTGTAATTGACGGGAAAGAAGTAATCCTGTTTACCCTGAAAAATGATAACGGAATTGTTACGCAGATTACCAATTTTGGTGGCCGGGTGGTCAATCTTTGGGTACCCGATAAAAACGGCAATTTCGAAGATATTGTTATAGGTTACGAAACACTTGAGGGATATCTCAACTCCAACGAAATTTATTACGGAGCACTGATTGGCCGTTACGGAAACCGGATTGCCAATGGTGAGTTTATGTTGAACGATACCATTTATCATCTTGCTCAGAATGATGGAGATAACCATTTACATGGTGGCGTTAAAGGATTTAACGATGTGGTTTTCGATGCAAACCAACCCGACGAAAATACGTTGGTTTTAACCTACACATCGCCGCACATGGAGGAAGGCTACCCGGGCAACCTGGATGTAAAAGTGCAATACCGGCTTACCAATGCCAACGAGTTGAAAATTGAATACTGGGCTACAACTGACAAAGCTACACCGGTAAATTTAACCCACCACTCCTTTTTTAACCTGAAAGGTGCCGGGAACGGAACAATTAACGACCATCTCCTGCAGATTAATGCCGATTTTTACACTCCGGTAAATGACGGTTTGATTCCTACCGGCGAAATTGTACCAGTTGAAGGAACTCCAATGGATTTCAGGGTGCCGACTCCCATTGGCGAGCGGATTGACGCTGATTTTAAACAACTGGAGTTTGGCAAAGGCTACGATCACAATTGGGTGCTGCTGCCTTCCGCCGACGAAGCGCTGACTTTTGCCGCGAGGGTACTGGAACCCAAATCGGGACGTACGCTCGAAGTTTACACAAACGAGCCTGGATTGCAGTTTTACAGCGGTAATTTCCTCGATGGTAGCGACACCGGGAAATATGGAAAAACCTACGAGCATCGTTCGGCTTTTTGCCTCGAAACGCAACATTTTCCAGACAGCCCGAACCAGGAAAATTTTCCTTCAACTATTTTAAACCCGGGAGAAGAATACTATTCGGTTTGTGTTTATGAGTTCGGGGTAGAAGAGTAGTGCCAATTTACGCACTGCTTTTCTGAAACTGATTGGAAAATACGCCCCACCGGGATAACGTTTCCAGGTTTTTTCTTTCCACACTGAGTTGTTGTAAATCCACGCCAGTTGGGTCCGGTGATTTTTGGACAGTTCGGGATCCTGTTCCCGCGCCTTTAAAAATTCTGCCTTAAATTCCGGATGATCTTCCAGGTATTTCAGTGCGTTTCCCTCAAATCCGTACGATGAAAAATATTCGCGCTGGTCGAGGATGTTGTCGAAAAAGTTCCACCGGAAACTCCTTCATTGCCATCGATTCGCGAATTCCGTCGGTTCGCAATTCCTGAATGTTCTTGCTGTTTCCGGAAGTGTATTCTGCCAAAACCTGAATAAACTGGTAACACGATTTTACACGATCGGGGTAGGGTTTGTAGATTTCATTTTCAACATTGAAATTAAAATTGAAGGAACAAATGTAATATGAATTCGTTTAAAACAGATGTTATTCTGAATTTTCAGCGTTGGTTTCACCCGCTTTTTTTAGGGCATGAACAGCGGTAAGCGGCCCTATAATTTCATGGAAAATGGCACTACCCATAACAACTGCGAGTAGTGTATCTGAAATTTGTGAGAAATCAGGATTCTTCGAAATCAGCAGCGCCAGCCCAATTACAATGCCTCCCTGCGGAATAAGCCCGCCGGCAGTGTATTTCCTGACTTTTATGGGTGCTCGTCCCCAGATAGCTCCAAGGTGTGCTCCAAAGTATTTACCAGTGATTCGTAAAACGACAAACACAGCAATTAGGTAAGCTGCTGCGGGAATTGCAGTAATATCCAGATGCAACCCTGATAAAATGAAGAAAAATAAGAAAATAAGATCTTCTGTGTATCGTTCAATGATTTTAAAAAGAAATTTGCTTTGTTTATTAAAGTTGGTAATAAAAGCGCCGGTTGCCATTGCCGCAAGCAATTCGTCCAGTCCCAAAAGATTTGAAATTCCAAATGTAAGGATGATAAAAGCGGAAAGTAAAACAATCCACTGGCCTTCACTTTCAATGTTGAAAAATCTGGAAATTATTCCTGTAAGCCATCCCAAAATACCTCCGGTAATAATTGCCCCAACTATTTTGTAAAGCGCATGGAAAAGAGAGCCACCAATACTTGCATCACTGTTGCCTGCTATTATTGAAGCCACTGTAACCGAGATGCTAAACAGAAAAACTCCCATTGTGTCGTCAAGTGCTGCCACTTCCATTATGGTATTGGAAACAGCGCCTTTTGCGTTGTACTGATGCATAACAGCAATGGTAGCCGAAGGATCGGTTGGGCTGGCCAAAGGTGCAATTAGTAAGGCAAGGACAACGACCCACTGACTGCTTAAAGAAAATATTTCAGGGAATAAAAAACCGGCACTGCCCAGCAAAATCAAGACAAGGAAAAATGGTGTAAGGCTTTCGAGTAAAAGGATGCGGGACAGTGTTGATCCGTAATTTTTGAGTTTACTCCATTTTAATGAGCCACCTACTTCAAACGCAATGAATGCCAGGCTGACATCGATTAACGGTTCGGTTTTGGTGACCATTCCTTCTTCAAGAAAACTGAATGTGTGCGGACTGAAAAGTATCCCGGTGGCGATGTAACCTATAATTCTTGGCAAACCTGCTTTGTCGGCTAAAAATCCAAGTGAGTAGCCAATAATTAACAGCAGCCCTATTGCCAGCAGAATATTCATTTTATATTTTTCTTCTCAAATTTAAATAGGAATAGTTGAACCCGTTTTTTTCATCGAAAAAATCTTCGCGTGCAGTTTCATCCCACTCCGAAAAATTGATTTCAGGGAAATAAACATCGGCATCAAAAGGCTGGTGCACCAGTGTGAGGTAGAGTTTTCCGGCCAGCGGGTAAAACTGTTTGTAAACCATTCCGCCGCCAATTACAAACGCTTCTTCGTCATTTTTTACTTTTTCAAGTGCTTCCTGAATAGAAAATACAGTTTCGCAGCCCGGGAAATTGTCATCCGGTTTATCGGTAATAATAATGTGCCGGCGGTTGGGGAGCGGCCATTTTGGCAACGAAAGCAACGTGTTCCGGCCCATAATCAGGCTGTGCCCGGTGGTGATTTCCTTGAACCGTTTCAAATCGTTTGGTAAATGAAACAGCAGGTCGTTGTTTTTGCCAATGGCAAAATTTTCGGCAATAGCCACGATAATTGAGATATTTTTATGAATCATATTTATGAAATTACAATATTCAATACGCAATATCCAAATAAGCTCCAAATTCCAATTTTAAAATTTTCAAACGGTCTGAAACTCAATTGTGATTTGAGTTTTGTAATATTGGAACTTAACTGTCATTTGTAATTTGTTTTTTGGTGCTTTTTTTTAAACCGCCACCTTCCCTTTTATATGCGGATGCGACTGGTAGCCCACCAATTCGAAATCATCGTATTTAAAATCGAAAATGTTTTTGACATCCGGGTTGATTTTCATCGTTGGCAGCGGATACGGCTCCCGGGTGAGCTGCAGTTTTACCTGCTCGATGTGGTTGGAATAGATGTGCACATCGCCCGAAGTATGCACAAAATCGCCTGGTTGCAATCCGGTTACCTGCGCCACCATTAGCGTGAGCAAGGCGTAGGAAGCGATGTTGAACGGAACGCCCAAAAATACATCGGCACTGCGCTGGTACAGCTGGCACGACAATTTTCCATCGGCCACATAAAACTGAAAAAGAATGTGACAGGGCGGCAGGTTCATTTTGTCGAGTTCGCCCACATTCCAGGCGCTCACAATGTGCCGGCGCGAGTTGGGATTGTTTTTTATGGAATCGATCACCTGCGAAATCTGGTCGATGTGCCGGCCGTCGGGTGTTGGCCAATTGCGCCACTGGTAGCCGTAAATATGGCCCAGTTCGCCGTTTTCATCCGCCCATTCGTTCCAGATGCGCACGCCGTTTTCCTGCAAGTATTTCACGTTGGTATCGCCCGCCAAAAACCACAGCAGCTCGTGGATAATAGATTTCAGGTGCAGTTTTTTTGTTGTGACAACCGGAAAACCCTCGTTTAAATCGAAGCGCATTTGGTGCCCGAAAACACTGATGGTGCCCGTTCCGGTGCGGTCGCCTTTTTCTGTCCCGTTTTTCAGGATGGTATCCAGAAGGTGCAAATATTGTTTCATAATTTACAAGTTAGAATCAAGACACAAGATTATGAGACACAAGAAAGGAATTCATTTTTCTCTGTGTTTCAAATTCTTTAATCATGAATATTTTTATCTTTTTTATCGGGTTTCTTATTAATGAAATCCAACAAACACTTCACAAAAATAATCAAATCAATTTTTTTGTTTCATAAAAATCAGTTTTAGATATCCACAACTATTGAAGTGTTGTTAACCGGGGACATGGATTTTCCGAAATCCGTGAACAGGACATGGATTTTCCAAATCCATGATTAATGAAGGAGTTGGAAACTCCTTCTCCCTTCAGGGATTTAACTTTGCACCACACTTTTTGCAGTACTCCGCATCCAAACTATGTGAACCAATCAGGATCAGGCTGAGATAGGTGGGCAAAATTGACAGAAAATCAATAATTCCATAAAAGCTGAATATGTATTTCCGGGGTTTTCTGACCACTGCAATCCGTACAAAATATTCAACAGTGAAAATGAATGTGATAATCCACTCCAGGATAGTCAGCAGTTCGCCGTGACTTTGCCTGATTCCGGGAGCGCTTTCAAGCATGACCAGCACCACGCTTACCAAAATTATAATCAGCAGAATAATGTCGAATACTTTTCCTGCCCGGGTATCGGCTTCAAAAATGATTTCGTAAATATTTTTTTTAAGTGGTTCATTCCATTTATTTCAGGTTTAAAGATAAGCGAATGAAACCAAATTAAAAAAGCCTCCTGTAAAAGAACAGAAGGCTTTGAAATATTTGATTTGGTTAGATTTTTACAACACAGTTTCTGCTTTTTCGAAAGGCAGACCGAAAGCTTCGGCAACTCCCTGGTAAACCACTTTCCCGTTTACCACATTCAATCCTTTGCGTAATGGAATGCTGTCGGTGCAAGCCTGTTTCCATCCTTTTTCTGCAATTTGCAGCGCGTAAGGAAGCGTAGCGTTTGTAAGCGCGATGGTAGAAGTACGCGGAACGGCTCCCGGCATATTTGCCACGCAGTAGTGAATGACGTCATCGATGTTGAAAGTCGGATCGGCGTGCGTGGTTGCTTTTGTGGTTTCAAAACAGCCTCCCTGGTCAACAGCCACATCTACCATAACTGTTCCCGGACGCATGGTTTTGAGCATGTCGCGGGTAATCAGTCGCGGAGCTTTTGCCCCCGGAATCAGTACCGCCCCGATTATCAGGTCGTGCGTTTGTACATAATCGCGGATGTTGTAATCGTTGCTCATCGAAGTTTTTACATTTGCCGGCATAATATCGTCGAGGTAGCGCAGGCGTTTCAGGTTGATGTCCATGATGGTAACATCGGCACCCAGTCCGGCAGCCATTTTAGCAGCTTCGGTTCCTACAATTCCACCGCCCAAAATCAGCACTTTTGCAGGTGCAACCCCGGGAACCCCACCCAGCAGTACGCCATACCCGCCAAACGTTTTTTCGAGGAACTTGGCACCTTCCTGTACCGACATGCGTCCTGCCACTTCGCTCATGGGCACAAGCAACGGCAGCGAACGATCGTCGAGCTCCACGGTTTCGTAAGCAATGCAAACCGAACCATTGTCAATCATTGCTTTGGTTAATTTTTCCGACGATGCAAAATGAAAATAGGTAAAAAGCACCTGGTCTTTTTTAATCAGTTTATATTCAGGCTCAATGGGCTCTTTCACCTTCATTATCATTTCGGCAATGCCGTAAACATCTTCAATGGTCTGCAGGATTTTAGCGCCCGCTTCTGTGTAGTCTTCATCCTTAAAACCACTGCCATTCCCGCCACCCGACTGAATATAAACTTCATGTCCGCGTTTAACCAATTCTGCTGCACCTGCAGGAGTAAGTGAAATGCGATTTTCATTATTTTTTATTTCTGTTGGAACTCCAATAATCATAACCTGATAGTTTTAATTGTTCAGTCCAAAAATAAAAACCTGCAGCTTACCAAAATATGATAAATATTAAGGATTTATACCACCAATGGTTTTGTGCAACAGGTGAATGTCAATTTGAAAGTTAAGATTTTACTAATACACTGAAATGAAATTTTTTATTATCTATTGTTTTCAGATTGATACTTATATCTTTGTTCCCTTTAAAATATATTTTACAACATGCCAAGAGTTTCAGAAAGAGGAAAGGCCATGCCTGACTCGCCCATTCGAAAATTAGCGCCACTGGCCGAACAAGCTAAAAAACGGGGAGTTAAAGTTTATCATTTAAACATTGGTCAGCCCGATTTGCCGACCCCGCCGGAAGCGCTTGCAGCAATTAAAAATATCGATCGCAAAATTCTGGAATATACTCCCAGCGAGGGGATTCGTTCTTTTCGCGAAAAACTGGCGAAATATTACCACAAATTTAAAATTGATGTTGATGTTGATGATATCATTATAACTGTCGGCGGAAGCGAAGCGGTGACTTTTGCGTTTATGAGCTGTCTCGACCCGGGCGATGAAATTATTGTGCCCGAACCGGCCTATGCCAACTATGAGGCGTTTGCCATTGTGGCTGGCGCGGAAATTAAATCCATTGCTGCCAGTATTGAAGATGGTTTTGCATTGCCCCCGGTGGAGGAGTTTGAAAAATTGATTACCCCGAAAACCAAGGGGATTATGATTTGCAATCCCAACAACCCGACCGGCTATTTATACACGCAGGAGGAGATGAACAAAATCCGCGACCTCGTGAAAAAGTACGACCTGTACCTGTTTTCCGATGAAGTTTATCGCGAGTTTTGCTACACTGGTTCGCCGTATATTTCGTCGTTTCATCTGGATGGAATCGAGCAGAATGTGGTACTTGTTGATTCGGTTTCAAAGCGTTACAGCGAGTGCGGACTGCGAATTGGGGCGCTGATTACCAAAAACGAAGAGGTGAAACGCAATGTACTGAAATTTTGCCAGGCTCGTTTGAGCCCGCCGCTTATCGGACAGATTGCTGCCGAAGCGTCGCTGGATGCCGACCCGCAATACATGCTCAACAATTACAATGAATACGTAAATCGCCGGAAGTATTTAATCGATGGCTTGAACCGAATAGAAGGAGTGTATTCACCCATCCCGATGGGCGCATTTTATACTGTGGCGCGAATGCCGGTCGATAATGCAGAAAAATTTTGTGCCTGGCTGCTTGCTGATTTTGAGTACCAAAACGAAACTATTTACCTGGCACCGGGGTCGGGCTTTTATACCGCATCCGACAAAGGGATAGATGAGGTGCGGATTGCCTACGTGCTCAACCGGCAGGATTTGGCCAAAAGCCTAAAAATTCTGGAGGAAGCGTTGAAAGTTTATCCGGGAAGTAAAGTGCGAAAAACCGTTGTTGCAAATGATGAAATGAAATGATTTCTTGCTGATAACGGCAGTTTCATTTTTCAATGATTCCGATCTACCATCGTTCGGGTTCGGAAGTGATGAGATGTGAGTTAAACAGGCTTATTCTCTGACAATTTTTTCTATCTGGAAAAATATAACTGTTTTATCAGGTTACCCCGGCAAAATTAAAACTTGCCATTACATTGACCATCTCGCACTGGCTTGCCTGCTTTACAAAATAATTCTCTTCTTTTAGAGGAATCCAAATCTTTTTTGTCAACACCAAATTATTACTTTTGTGGTTTACTGAAAAATCAATATAATGAACAGCACGTTTGCGAAAACCAATTACCTTCTGCAATCTGTAAAATCGGGAAAAACTTTTGAAGATGCCGGCTGGATGCTGGATGCACCCAATGAAAAAGATCCCACTTTGATTCGGGCTATCTATGAAAAAAAGCAACTTGAGGTGAAAGACGATTCATGGGGACTTTACAAGTTTGCTGACTGGCTGCCGGTGAGCCGCACATTAAAAGGATCGTCGGCTCCGGTTACTTATAAAAGCGAAAAACTGGCGGCCGAGCTCGGTTTGAAAAACCTGTGGATTACCTTCAGCGGTTACTGGCCCGAAAAAGGTACAACTATGACCACCTGCAGCTTTAAAGAAACCGAAGCCTATTCAGTTTGCGGAAGAATGACACCGGAAATGAATAAAATCCTGGTGGTTGCCTCGGCCGGAAACACCTCTCGTTCGTTTGCAAAAGTTTGTTCAGAAAATAATATCCCGCTGCTTTTATGCGTGCCCGAAGACAATATTGATGCGCTTTGGTTTGAAGAGCCGCTCAACGACTGTGTAAAACTCATCTGCAGCCGCTCGGGAAGCGATTATTTTGATGCCATTCATCTTTCGAATATAGTTGCCGGCCTGGATGGGTTTATTCCTGAAGGCGGAGCTAAAAACGTGGCCCGCCGCGACGGAATGGGCACAACTGTTTTATCGGCAGCCACTACCATCGGGCATATTCCGGAATATTATTTCCAGGCCGTTGGAAGCGGAACAGGCGCTATTGCAGCGTGGGAAGCCAACCTCCGTTTGCTGGAAGACGGTCGTTTTGGCAAAAATAAAATGAAACTGATGGTTTCGCAGAATGCGCCGTTTGTTCCCATATTAAAAGCATGGAAAGCCGGTTCGCGTGCTATGCTGCCGCTAGATGAATCACTGGCCCGCAAACATGTGGAAGAAATCGATGCCAAAGTGCTTTCAAACCGGAAACCGCCTTATCCAATAGCCGGCGGTTTGTACGATGCGCTGAAAAATTCCGGCGGCGATGTGTTGATTGCCACCAACGAGCAAGGCAGGGCTGCGGCAAAATTATTTGAAGAAACAGAAGGAATCGACGTTCATCCTGCAGCAGGCATAGCAACTGCTACTTTAATCAATACAACTCACCAGAACCAAATTGATAAAGAGGCGCTAATTATGCTGAACATTACCGGCGGGGGTGAAAAACGGTTTAAAACTGAAAAAAACCTGCACTACCTGAAACCCGATATCGTTTTTGATATTGAACCCGATCCTGCTTATGTAGGAAAAAAGGTAACAGCACTCTTCTGAATCCTGGATTCTTAAATTACCAACTGCTTTAAATTTTACATTACCTTTGGTATAGGTGCAATACCTCATTTTCTCGTCAGAATAGAAAGAACTAATTAGTAAATAAATAAAAATTCCTGCCATGGTGAAACGAATGTATTTAACGCTGCCCTCATTGATTTTTACGATCCTTGTCCTTGCCTCATGCAACCGGTACACCAATTATTCCGATGTACCTTATGAAGAGAACGATCCACCGGCGTGGGAAGACCCCACAGTGTTCCAAATCAACAAGTTGGAACCGCGGGCACATTTTATCCCCTATAAAACCGTTGACCAGGCCCGCGCCAAAGATAAATGGCAATCACCTTTTTTGCAGTCGTTAAACGGGACCTGGAAATTCAATCTTTCCCAAAACCCCTCGGAACGGCCCTACTGGTTTTTCAAAGATGATTTCGACACCCGCGACTGGGACGAAATTAAAGTTCCGTCGAACTGGGAACTGGAAGGCTTCGACTATCCGATTTATACCAACGTGACCTATCCGCACGAAAAAACTCCGCCTGTCATTCAGGATCATTACAACCCGGTGGGTTCGTACAAGCGTACGTTCTCCATTCCATCCGACTGGGACGGCAAAGACATCATTCTGCATATTGGCGCTGCCAGCTCAATGGTAAATGTTTGGGTGAATGAACAATACGTGGGATACAGCGAAGACAGCAAAACTCCTGCAGAATTCAATATTTCCAAATTCCTGAAACCCGGGGAAAATTCGCTTGCCATCGAAATTTTCAGGTGGTCTGATGCTTCTTATCTCGAAGACCAGGACTTTTGGCGGATGAGCGGAATCACCCGCGACATTTACCTTCTGGCCCGAAATCCACAGCAAATTAAAGATTTCAAAGTTCTCTCCGGGCTTGACGAAACCTACACCAACGGTCAGTTCTCACTCGTCATCGATGTGTTAAACGAAGGAGAAAGTGCCGGTTCAACGGAGGTTGAAGCTGTACTTTACGACAATGGTAACGAATTGGCAGCTTTTTCAGAGAGTGTAAGCAACGGAAAACAAAGCATTCAGTTTGAGGAAGAAATACCCGACGCAAAAATATGGTCGGCTGAAATTCCCAACCTATACGAACTGATTATTACCCTGAAAAACAATGATGAAATTGTGGAGGTTATCAGGCAGGATGTAGGCTTCAGAACAATAGAAATTAAAGATGCAAAACTTTATGTAAATGGCCGGTACGTTTATATGAAAGGTGCCAATTTACATGAACATCACCCGGTTAATGGCCATGTGGTTGATAAAGAAACCATGCTGAAAGACATTGAGTTGATGAAATCGCATAACCTGAATGCAGTACGCACCTCGCATTATCCGCAACCGGAACTCTGGTACGAACTCTGTAATGAATACGGGTTGTACATCATTGACGAAGCCAATATCGAATCGCACGGAATGGGCTACGGAGAAGAGTCGCTTGCAAAAGACGAAACCTGGAAGCAGGCGCATCTTTACCGCACCAAAAACATGTATGAACGCGACAAAAACCAACCAAGTATTGTCATCTGGTCGCTGGGCAACGAAGCTGGCAATGGTGTGAATTTTATGGCCACCTACAATTACCTGAAAATGGCCGATCCAACACGACCGGTGCAGTACGAACAGGCTCACGGTGGCGAAAACACCGATATTTACTGCCCCATGTACATGGGCATCGACCGGATGGAACAGTACGCCCGGGGCAATCCCACCAAACCGCTCATTCAGTGTGAATATGCGCACGCAATGGGAAACAGTGTGGGTAACCTGCAGGATTATTGGGATGTGATTGAAAAATATGATGCACTGCAAGGTGGATTTATCTGGGACTGGGTCGATCAGGGACTGCTGACAACCAACGAAGAAGGCGAAGAATTTTTTGCTTATGGCGGCGACTTCGGGCCGGACACCGTTCCTTCCGATGGAAATTTCTGCCTCAACGGTTTGGTAGAACCCGACCGCACCGTAAAACCCCATTTACTGGAAGTAAAAAAAGTGTATCAATACATCGGTTTTGAACCGGTTGATTTGCAAAACGGCGTTTTCAGCATCAAAAATAAATATGCTTTCCGAAATCTTTCCGAATTCAATTTTGAATGGAATGTAACCGGCAACGGCGAAACCATCAAATCAGGTGAACTTGAAAACATTAACCTGAACCCGGGAGAATCGGAAAATGTAACGGTTGATTTTTCGCTCCAACCTGAAGCCGGAGTGGAATATTTCCTCAACATTTCAGCCAGCCTGAAAGAGGATGACGGATTGGTTCCTGCCGGCACCGAACTGGCTGCCGAACAATTTGAGCTGCCTTTCTCTGCTCCCGCAGAAAAAATAGAAGTTGCTGAAATGCCGGAAGTTTCAGTGGATGAAACCGATAATAAAGTAGTCGTTTCAGGTGAAGGTTTCACCGTAACATTCGACAAAAATTCAGGCCTCATTTCAAGCTACAAAATGGGCGACCGCGAATTTCTGCAATCCGGCCCGGTTCCCAATTTCTGGCGCGCACCTATCGACAACGATTTCGGAAACAACCTGCACAAACGCAGCCGGGTGTGGCGAAAAGCCGGCGAAAACCGCAAAGTGGAAAGTGTGAGCGTAAGTAAGAAATCCGAAAATATAGCAGAAGTAGTTTACAATTTCAACCTGACAAATAACGAAGGTGAGGAAATTGCTGATTACCAGTCGAAATATTCGGTTTACGGCTCGGGCGATGTACTGGTGGAAAATCATTTCAAAATGACCCAGGAAGACCTCCCGGAAATTGTCCGGATGGGAATGAACCTGGTGATGCCGCGCGAATATGATCACATGACCTGGCTGGGGCGTGGTCCGCACGAAAACTACTGGGACCGCAAAACCTCGGCATTCGTGGGGCTTTACGACGGAGATGTTGCCGACCTGGGCTGGGAATACCTGCGTCCGCAGGAGAATGGCAACCGCACCGATGTACGCTGGGCAGCCATTACCAATTCAGAAGGTTACGGGTTGTTCTTCGACGGCAGACCACTGCTAAGTGTAAGCGCACACCACAACCTGCCGGAAGATTTTGAATCGATGGAACGCACCGACGGCCGACAGGTGGAAGGCGTGCGTGTGGAAAACCGCCACACCACCGATGTAAAACCACGCGATTTGACTTCGGTAAACATCGACTACAAACAAATGGGAGTAGGCGGCGACAACAGCTGGGGTGCCTGGACGCACGACGAGTACCGCCTCACTGAAGATGAATACAGCTATTCATTCAGAATGAAAGCCATTACACCGGAAGAAGATCCGGTAAAGCTCGGGAACCAGGAGTTGTAATAAATTTCTTTTGAGAAGAAAAAGCCGCAGGGAAGTTATTCTGAGCCTCTGTGGTTTTTTTATTGCTGATATCGATTTACAATTGTTGCCAGCTCTTTATATTAAAAGTATAGCATTCCGGAACATTTCAAAAATTAGTTGGACTAAAAAAAATTATGAATTTTAACGGCTAATTTCACTGCCGGGAGCCTTCATCTTTGCCTTGAAGCAAAGACGAAGCAGAAAATTCAAGGCTGATTTTCATCTTCAACCTCCATTTTCATAAAACTTAACTTCGGCCGGGTGATCTCCTCGTAAACTCGGAGCTTCCCGGTCTCTGTAAAGTTTTATTTTAATTCCGGTTTTGATGAAAATAGGCCACAAGACTGCAAAATTTGCAGCGTTCTGAAATCTTGATGAAATCAAGATAAGCGCGCGGGCCTGAAAAAAATGCGGGCCGGGGTGGGCGTGAACCAACTTTCCGGCTGAAGTTGCCGTAATACGTAAGCCGAAAAGAAAGTCGGGAGCGGGGAGAAGCTTATTTTTTTCTTGATTCTTTTGTTACTTTTCTCATCTAAGAAGAAAAGTTAAAACCACGCTGGCATCGATTTGCAATCTGTGTCTTATTATTTCTACCAACTCTCATCCATCACATGATGTAAGCCTTTTCAATCGAGTTTTACAAAAAATTCTTAATTTAGTTGTCATGTTAAACTTTATAAAACGACTGTAAAACACTTAAAAACGAGTAATGCACTAGTAATCAACATTTTTAATGAAAAGATTATCAAAATACAAAGGAGCATATACTATTACGTTGTGCAGAATAAAGAAAACCCACCGCTCGGTCAAGCACAATCGATTTTTTGCCGACACACAAAGCCAATACTAAAAACCAAAAGAGCTTGCCCTTCCCCGACACTAAAAAAAGAGTAAACATTTCTCAATTTCCAATATAATTTTTTATATTTGACAAATATTGTCTAAACAAATTTGAGATAGATGCTATTTGGCAACAAATTAAGAGAGCTAAGAGAGAAAAATGGACTTGTTTTAAGAAAAGTCGCTGCTATTCTTGATATAGATACTGCAACTTTATCGAAGATAGAACTTGGAGCCAGACAAGCAAAAAGAGAATATTTACCAATACTTTCAGAACTGTATAAAGTTGAAATAAAAGAACTTGAAAAATTATGGTTAACTGATAAAGTATATGAAATA
This sequence comes from Tangfeifania sp., assembly GCF_055108615.1. Taxonomy (NCBI): domain Bacteria; kingdom Pseudomonadati; phylum Bacteroidota; class Bacteroidia; order Marinilabiliales; family Prolixibacteraceae; genus Tangfeifania; species Tangfeifania sp. The sequence continues at coordinate 34,295 of NZ_JBSQIC010000016.1, forward strand.
ATTGAATATGAGGAACAAGGCTTAAATGTTCTTAAAGAAGCAGCAAACGCATATAAAAAAACACAAAAAGTACATTAATGAGGTTTATCGGAAATAAAGAATTAATTACAACCGCTATAATTGACCTTTTGGAAGAAAAGGGTCTTGTTTGTATACAACACAATTTATTCAGTAAGGTTAAAGAATATGAAAAACCTTTAACTTTTTTCGATGCTTTCTGCGGAACAGGTGCAGTTGCAGATTCTTTAAAAGGGCATTTGAATTTGGTTGTAAACGATATGATTAAATGGTCTGTTGTTTACACTAGGGGGAGGTTAACTTCAGCTGATTGTGATTTTAAAAAACTTGGTTTTAACCCATTTACATTTTTTAATAACAATAAAGAAATTAGAAAAAATTTCTTTTATAAGAATTATTCCCCAGGTGGTTCAAAACGAATGTATTTTACTCCAGAAAACGCAGGAAGAATTGACTATTTTAGAGAAACAATTGAACAGTGGAAAAAAGAGAATTTAATTAATGACTCGGAATACTCTTTTTTATTAGCGAGTTTGATAGAATCAATTTCGTTTGTTTCAAATACAGCAGGTGTTTACGGTGCTTTCTTAAAACATTGGGACCCAAGAGCGAAAAAACCAATAATTTTTCAAAAAGTTGATTCGAATGAATCACATCCGATGAACATACAAACCTTCAATAATAAAATTGAAGATATAATTGAGGATGTAGATTGTGATATTTTATATTTAGACCCACCGTATACTCAAAACCAATATGGAACTCAATATCACTTATTGCAAACTTTGGTTTTAAATGATACACCTTCAATAAGTCCAATTACAGGCTCAAGACCAACTACGCCAATGCGTTCAGATTGGTCAAAAGATTATAAGTCACATATCCTTTTCGATAGAATAATTGCAAAAACAAAAGCAAAATATATTATTTTTAGCTATAGCGTTGATGGATTCCTTTCTAAAAGTTTTATTGAAGCAAGTCTAAAAAGGTATGGGAAAGCAGACACTTATATGTGTAAAAAGATTTCCTATAGTAAATACACAAATTTTAAATCCAGAAGAGGGAAAGAACATTTTGAATATTTATTCTATGTGGAAAAAAAGGAGACAAACGAGATTAAATATGAATCCCCGCTAAACTACATAGGAAGCAAGGCTAAAATGATTAGTTTTTCAAGAATTGTTAAGGAAAAGAATATTTCATTTAAAAACTCGGACTATTCTGAGCTATATGGAATAATGAACAATGAATCTTTTGTCTATTTAGACCCACCGTATAGATTAACAACAGGTTCCTACAATGACGGGAAAAGAGGGTTCAATGGTTGGGGTATTGAAGAAGAAAAAAGATTATTTGATTTTGCAGATTTTTTGAATAGTAATTCCATCCGTTTTATGATTTCCTATGTTATAGAGCACAAAGAAAGCGTAAATGAAGAATTAAAAGAGTGGATTCAAACTAATGGTTATCGTTTAATAAATGTAAATGATGTTCCAGGAATTCAAAGAAAAGAAGTATTGATTGTAAATTACGATAAGAATGGAGATACCACACTTTGTAATAAAGAACAGGTTTCAAAAAGGAGGGCTTTACCAAGACCTCTTGAACCCAGCTATATTGACTGATGTATGTCAGAGAATAACTGGGCAAAAAAAATATACTGTTGATTTCATAGATGAAGTTAACAAATGCAACAATTGCATTGGAGGAGTCTGAATTTAGAGAAAATGATAGTTTACGTTCTCCAAGATATATTTACAACCTTTTAGAAAAATATGGAGACAAAAAATGTGCTCTATGTGAATGTGAAATACCGCAAATAATACAAGGTGCTCATATTTGGCCTGTTGCAGATATAAAAAGAGATAACCAACTTAGTCAATACGAAAAATTAGAACGTGCTATTGATGGAGATAATGGCTTATGGTTATGCAATAATCATCATAAGCTACTTGATGCAAATATCATTAGACTTTTTAATGATTGCACAGTAAAATACAAGACAGAATTAAGTGAAAATCAAAGAGAATATCTCAATGAAGTAACGACTGTAAAAGTATTGTCATCTGATATTGTTAACGATAGATTTACTGAATATTTAACACTTAGAAATCAAAATGTGGTTGTACATGAATATGCAGACTTTCCGAATTAGCCAACGCAATTTCAAGCACATTGCAATCCTCGTTCCTGCGGTTGCAAAGAGCTTTCACGCCAACGCTTTTCAATTATCTTTAAACCAAATTAAAAACCTGAAACCAATGAAAAATCTGCTCCTTTTGCTGGCAACAATTCTTGCAGCTTCCTGCACCACAAAAAATAAAACCGACCTCGATTTGGGATACATTCAGAAAAATAATCCTGAAATTTCTGAATTCAATGCAGGAACCGTATTTGATAGCGAGGTGCTCAAAATTCAGCCACACGCAAAAAGTCAAAGCCTAATAATCTGGGAAGGCGACGATGCTTTCATTTGGGAAGATGCCAACTACCTAATTTGCGAAATCTGGCATGCCAACGATTTCAGCGGGGTAATAAACCTCGAGTTTTTCAGGAATGAAAATGCCAATGCTACTATCGTGGCACAAAGTGGCGAGGCAGCAGGTGATGAAGAGGAAACGCCACGAATGGCGGCCAAAATTGGGGTACTCCCCAAACTGAAAACCAAAGTGATTTTCCCGCTTGAGCACCTGAACGGTCAGGAAATTTTTATGCCCCGTTTTCCCCGGCAACTAAAAGGAACCGTACTGGGGAACCGTATGAAACCAGAAGAAATTTCAAAAGTTGCCATTCGTTTTGCACCTTTTCAGGAGCCTTATTTTCAACCTGAATTTGAAGTGGCAGCCGTTTATCTCACCAAAGAAGTTCCGGAACCGTTCCCGGATTTGGAAATTCCGGTTGTTGACAGCCTCGGACAATGGACAGCACGCGACTGGCCGGGAAAAACAAAAAGCACAGCAGAACTGAAAACCTTGCTCGAAAACCAACTGGAAGAAGCCACCCATTCAGAGTTCCCTAAGAACTGGAGCAAATACGGCGGCTGGAAGGAGAAACAGTTTGAAGCCACCGGATTCTTTCGCACTCACCACGACGGCAACCGCTGGTGGCTGGTCGATCCGGAAGGATATGCTTTTGTTTCGGTGGGTGTTGACTGCATCCGCGACAATGCCACGGGAGTGATTACCGGCCAGGAAGATCTTTTTGAATGGCTCCCCGACTCCACCGATGCGGTTTTCAAAGATGCCTACTCACGCCGCGGCGATCAGGTGCTGGTTGATTTTTACAAAACCAACCTGATGCGCGTTTTTGGTGAAAACTGGCGCGAAAACTGGGAAACCATCACTTCCGGTCAAATTCGTGAGTTCAGGCTGAACACCATTGCCAACTGGTCGGATGTTGATTATGCCCGGAAAGCTGAAATCCCCTATGTTTTACCGCTCGGCGGATTTCCTTCCACCGAAGTTAAACTGTTCCGCGATTTCCCGGATGTGTTTTCAAAAGAGTATGCTGAAAATGCAAAACGATACGCCAGCCAGTTGAATGAATTTAAAGATGATCCGTATTTAATCGGGTATTTTCTGCGCAATGAGCCCCACTGGGCTTTTGGTTCGCATGATATTGCTTACGAAATGTTTGCCACACTGCAATCATCAGAATCAAAAAATATGTTTGCCCGCTGGCTTTCAACTCAATATCCAAATATCCAGGAATTTAACCAGGCATGGAACCTGAACATGGAAAGTTTTGAAGCACTGACCAGCCAGGTTTTCGAAGAATATCCTTCAGAAAAAGCAAAAGAAGATTTTTGGCAATTTTCCGAGATTCTGGTAACACATTATGTGGATGTGCCGTGTGATGAAGTGGAGAAAATCGATCCGAACCACCTGAACCTCGGAATGCGTTACGCCTGGATTAGCAGCGACCTGCTTTACAAAGCCGGCGACCGTTTCGATGTGTTTTCCATTAACGGCTACGGGAATCCCGATCCGCCCGAAACCGAAGAAATTGCCCGCATCAGTGGAAAACCGGTGATGATTGGCGAATTCCATTTCGGATCTATCGACCGCGGTTTGCCGGCCACCGGGATACAGGGAGCGCTGAACCAGGAAGCGAGGGGGAAAGCTTACCGTTACTACCTGGAGCAGGGACTTTCACGACCCGAACTGATTGGCATCCATTATTTCCAGTGGCTTGACCAGCCGGTTTTTGGTCGCTTCGACGGCGAAAACTACAACATCGGTTTGATGGACATTTGCAACCGCCCATACAAAGAGTTGATAAACGCGGCGAAAAAAAGCCACACCAAAATGTATGAAGTGGCCAGCGGACAGGAAGCCCCGTTTGATGAAACCATTCAAAAAATACCATCAATTCATTACTGAAAATGACAAAAATGATACTTGCCAACCTGTTATTACTGCTATTTTTCAGCTCCTGTACGGGCACTGAAAGCGATAACAATCAAAATAAAAACAGTGCTGAAATCACTGTTAACCCGGAAGTTACCTATCAGGAAATTCATAATTTCGGCGCTTCGGATGCCTGGGGTTGCCAGTTTGTTGGCAACTGGCCCGATGAAAAAAAGAACCGGATTGCAGACTTGCTCTTCAGCCTTGAAAAAAACGAAGACGGTTCGCCCAAAGGAATCGGGCTGAGTTGCTGGCGGTTTAACATTGGTGCCGGCAGCGCGCGGCAGGAAAACGATTCGGGCATTGATGACCCGTGGCGCCGCGCCGAAAGTTTTTTACAGGATGACGGCAGCTACAACTGGGACAAACAGGCCGGACAGCGCTGGTTTTTACAAGCAGCAAAACAACGAGGTGTGGAAACATTCATCGGGTTTGTGAACAGCCCGCCGGTAGTACTCACTAAAAACGGGAAAGCACATTCCGATGGTGGAAATTCCATGAACCTGCCGGAAGAAAATCTGCCGGAATACAGCAAATATCTGGTAGAAATCACCAAAAACATTCAGCAAAACGAGGGAGTTTTATTTGATTACCTGTCGCCGGTAAACGAACCCCAGTGGGACTGGGAAGGCGGTCAGGAGGGCTCTCCATGGAGGAATTCGGAAATTGCCCAACTGTGCAGGGCTCTCGGCAACGACCTGAAAAATGCAGGATTACCAACGCAGGTTGAGATTACAGAGGCCGGACAGCTCAACCATTTATATGAAGCCGGCAACGATGCTGAACGGGGAAATCAAATCAGGGAGTTCTTCTCACCATCATCTGAAAACTATGTAAGAGACATTCCAAATGTGGCGCACAAAATTGCGGCACACAGCTATTTTACCACCACAAATGATGAAGTTCTGCGTGCGGTGCGCAGCAAGTTGTGGCAGGAAATTCAGGAGGTTGATCCGGAATTGGAATTTTGGATGAGTGAATTTTGTATTCTGGGTGACAATGACGGGTTCAGAGGAAACGGCCGCGATTTGGGAATGGAAACAGCTCTTTTTGTTGCAAATGTTATTCACGCCGATCTCACAATTGCCAATGCCAGCGCCTGGCAGTGGTGGCTGGCGGTCAGTCCTTACGATTTCAAAGATGGCCTTGTTTACATCGACAAAAACGAAACCGACGGCAATATATACGAATCGAAACTTTTGTGGGCGCTCGGAAATTACTCGCGGTTTATCAGGCCCGGAGCTAAACGAATTTTGGTTGAATATCCTGAAAACCCGGATTTGAAAATTTCTGCTTTTCAGAACAAAAACGGAGAGGTGGTAGCCGTTATTCTGAACCGTGGAAATTCAGAAAAATTGCTTCAATTCGATCTCCCCGGCAGTTCAAAAACAGGGAAAATTTATAAAACATCCGCTCAGCATAATTTGGATTTGCTCGGTGAGCTTAAAATCGGGGATGAATTAAAAGTTACTCCGCGGAGTGTGACAACACTGGTTTTTTGAACTTAAAACCTAATATTTTCTTTTCTGCGGATTTTGCCGGTTATCAAAAAAGCTCAGCAATATTATTCTGCCGTTATCAATTTTATAAAATAGGTTCACTTGCTTTACTATCGGAAAACCTCTGATTTGTTTTCTTTATTCTCGATGGTTCCAAGGTTAGGGTATTTCGAAAGAAGGTCTAAGAAATTATATGTCTTTTGTGCAAAATTTCTTGTTGTAGTTTCTCCCCACTCATTTTGAAGATAAAGAAGAATTTCATCAAGTTGTTTTTCAGCCCGTTTTGACCAGTAAATTTCTAAAGCCATTTTTTATGTTTCTTCTTCATCTCATCATGATTTTTAAGATTGTAAGGATTCTTACTCTCTTCCAATGCAAGTAATAATTCCTCTTTTTCGGAATTACTAAGATTGTTCCACAATTCGCCTTCATTGGAAGCTCGGTGTTTCAAAAGCTCATAAAAATCCTTTAACAGCGACTCATTATCAATTCTGTCGATCAACTGATGAAAATTTCTTTTTAATTCCAACGTATTCATTCTATAACCTTTATTCAAATGTACAATTTTTTCCTTTCACTAAACAAATTGCGCCTTTTTGACTTTTATAAGAAATCTCAATTTTTGGGATTTTCAATTACCTTTGCCCCAAACAACAAAAAAATGGAATTTAAAAATTTAACCTATCTTTTATTAATGCTTGGATCGCTTGCTGTTCCGCTGGCTTTCAGTTTCGAAAAACAGGTGCGTTTTTACACCAGGATGAAATATCTTCTCCCTGCAATTATTTTTTCAGGGGCCATTTTTATTATTTGGGATTTACGTTTCGAAGAGCTGGGAATTTGGAAATTTAATCCGGAATATGTAACGGGCATATATATACTAAACCTGCCATTTGAAGAGTGGCTGTTTTTTATTGTTATTCCCTATTGCAGCGTTTTTATATATGAAATTCTGAACGTGAAACTCCCCCACTTCGAAAAGCCCAAAGTTTTTGTTGGGGTAAGCCTGGTTTTGCTGGTTGTTTTTGCCTTAACGGCTTATTTTTTCCGTGAAAAACTTTACACTTTTTTCAACTTCTTTTTGCTTACCATCTATTTTGGTTATACTGTTTTCCGGAACCGTTTCAAGCAGCACTACACCAAATTTTACCTCACTTATCTTATTGCACTTGTACCCATGTTAATTATAAATGGTATTTTAACTGCACTGCCAGTAGTTGAATACAACGATATGCATATTATTGGCCTCAGAATTTTCACCATACCAATTGAAGATTTTGGTTATTTCTTTCTGCTGCTCCTAATGAACCTCACTATTTATGAGTACCTCAAAAATCAACAGTTCTATTAATTTATAATAACACCAGGCTGAAAATGAAATTTCTATACAAAACCGGAATTCACATTTATGCAATAGCTATCCGGCTGGCTTCTCTGTTCAATCCCAAAGCCCGAATGGCAATAAAAGGCCGGAAAAACTGGATCAAAACCCTGGCAAATAAAATTGAGGCCAATTCGCGCTACATCTGGTTGCACTGTGCCTCGCTGGGCGAATTTGAACAAGGCCGCCCGGTTATTGAAGAAATTAAAAAGCAATATCCGGAATACAGGATCATACTCACTTTTTTCTCCCCTTCAGGGTACGAAATCCGTAAAAATTATCCGCTGGCCGATATCGTTTCCTACCTCCCTTTTGACACACCACGAAATGCAAAAAAATTCCTGAAAATTGTACAACCCGAAAGGGCATTCTTTATAAAATATGAGTTCTGGCACTTTTATATTTCTGAATTACAAAAACGGGGCATTCCGGTATATCTCATTTCAGGAATTTTCAGGGAAAGCCAGCACTTTTTCAAAAACAACGCATGGGGACGTTGGTACAAAAAGATGCTGTTCCGCTTCGACCACTTTTTTGTTCAGAATAAAAAATCTGCTGAATTGCTATCTTCAATTGGTGTTAACAACTTTACCGTTTCGGGCGATACCCGTTTCGACCGTGTGGCGGCTATAGCTGCCGCCGCCAAAGAAATTCCGGCAGTTGAAAAATTCAAAGGCCAATCCAAACTGATTGTTGCCGGAAGCACCTGGAAACCAGACGAAGAACTACTTGCAGCATTTATTAACAATACCGGCAATGTAAAAATGATTGTTGCCCCCCACGAGGTTTCAGCTGCAAATATTAACAGGCTGAAGCAAATGTTGAAAAAGCCCGCTCAATTGTTCAGTAAAATCCAAAATAACGTACCCGGTGAATGCCAGGTGTTGATAATTGATTCCATCGGGGTACTTTCATCGCTCTATCGCTACGGAGACATGGCCTACATAGGTGGTGGCTTTGGAGTCGGCATTCACAATATTCTTGAGGCAGCCACCTACGGGTTACCGGTAATTTTTGGCCCCAATTATTCAAAATTTAAAGAAGCGATTGACCTGGCCGAACGCGGCGGAGCCTATGCTATTCATAACCAAAATGAGCTAAACACTACTTTTAAAACACTACTCGAAAACCCTGAAAATTTGAAAAATTCAGCTGCAGTTTGTAAGAAATATGTAGAAAAAAATACGGGAGCAACATCTGTTATCATAAAAAAAGTTTTCAACAAACAACACAGTTTGGCACACTAATTTTCGGCAAAAAATCATCCAAAAATTTGATTTTTCGAACCAAAAATCCTATTACAAAAATTTGTGTTTTTGTTCCTAAAATTTAAAATTTGGTAAACTTTTTTCAAAAAGTAACATGATATGAAATTGAATTCCAGCACACTAACAAATCAAAGTTGATAACTTTTAAATTTTTTATCTAAAATAATATTCCAAATGTTTGTTATGTGTTTTATCTTGCAATGCACAAATCCGAAACAGAAGACAGAGCGCTATTTTTATTATAGATAATTATTAATGTATTAAATATATTAGCTGAACACTATGGCATACGAAGAAGTAACAGTAAAAACCACGAGCGGGGAAAAAATATTTTCGCAGGAAGAAGCGGTAAAAGCATCCCAGGAGTACTTCAAAGGGGATGATTTGGCTGCAAGGGTATGGGTAAACAAATATGCCCTTAAAGATTCTTTCGGAAATATTTTTGAACGTACACCCGACGACATGCATCATCGTCTGGCAAAAGAAATTTCCCGCATTGAAAAAAAGTACCCTAACCCGTTAAAAGAAAACGAAATTTACCAGGTACTTAAAGATTTCAGGTACATTGTGCCGCAGGGAGGCCCCATGACAGGGATTGGCAACGACTACCAGGTTGCCTCACTTTCCAACTGCTTTGTTGTTGGCAACGATGGCAACTCCGACTCGTACGGCGGTATAATGAAAATTGACCAGGAGCAGGTGCAGCTCATGAAACGCCGCGGTGGTGTGGGACACGACCTGTCGCACATTCGTCCAAAAGGTTCACCGGTAAAAAACTCGGCACTCACCTCAACCGGCATTGTTCCCTTTATGGAGCGTTACTCCAACTCCACACGCGAAGTGGCGCAGGATGGCCGTCGCGGGGCACTCATGCTTTCCGTGGCCATTAAACACCCCGATTCAGAAAGTTTTATTGATGCCAAACTGGAACAGGGAAAAGTTACCGGGGCAAACGTATCGGTAAAAATTCAGGATGAATTTATGAAAGCTGTGGGAGAAGAGAAAAACTACGTTCAAAGCTACCCGGTAAACAGCAAAAACCCCATCTACAAAAAAGAGATTGATGCCACCCGTCTTTGGAAAAAAATTGTAAAAAATGCCTGGCAATCGGCCGAACCGGGAATTTTGTTTTGGGATACCATTATCCGCGAATCGGTTCCCGACTGCTATGCCGATCTGGGTTACCGCACCGTATCAACCAACCCGTGTGGCGAAATTCCGCTTTGCCCTTACGACAGTTGCCGGCTGCTGGCCATCAATCTGTATTCGTATGTTGAAAACCCGTTTACCAGGGAAGCCAAATTCAATTTCGGGCTTTTCAAGGAACATATTCATTTTGCCCAGCGCATTATGGACGATATCATCGATCTGGAACTGGAAAAAATTGATGCCATTCTTAAAAAAATTAATTCGGATCCGGAAGATGAAGAAATAAAGTTTGTTGAAAAAAGCCTGTGGGAGAAAATCAGGCATAAAGCACAGGAAGGCCGCCGCACAGGAATTGGCATCACCGCCGAAGGTGATATGCTTGCAGCATTGGACCTGGAGTATGGAAGTGATATTGCTGTTGATTTTTCAGAAGAAATCCATAAAACCATTGCACTTGAATCATATCGTTCTTCTGTATTTCTCGCAAAAGAACGTGGTCCTTTCTCCATTTACGATGCCAAACGAGAAGCCGGTAACCCGTTTATTAACCGGTTAAAAGAAGCCGACGAAAAACTATACGAAGACATGATGAAATACGGGCGACGTAACATTGCCCTGCTTACCATTGCGCCAACCGGAACTACCAGCCTGATGACACAAACCACATCGGGAATTGAGCCCGTTTTTCTGCCGGTTTACAAACGCCGCCGCAAGGTAAATCCAAACGATAAAGATGTTCGTGTTGATTTTGTTGACGAAGTGGGCGACCACTGGGAAGAATTCACCGTATTTCATCACAAATTTAAAACCTGGATGGAAATACAGGGATACGAACTTAACCGGGAATATTCGCAGGAAGAGCTGGATGAAATGGTGAAAAAATCACCTTATTACAAGGCAACTTCCAACGATGTGGACTGGTTGTCGAAAGTGAGGATGCAGGGCCGTATTCAGAAGTGGGTTGATCACTCCATCAGTGTAACCATTAACCTGCCATCGACAGCCACCGAAGAGCTGGTTGGTGAACTCTATTTTGAAGCATGGAAAAGCGGGTGCAAAGGCGTAACTGTTTACCGCGACGGCTCACGCTCGGGGGTGCTAATTTCGAACGATGATAAGAACAAGAAAAAAGTCGACAATTTCCCGACCAACCGGCCGGACAAGCTGGAAGCCGATGTGGTGCGTTTTCAAAACAACAAGGAAAAATGGATTGCCTTTATTGGTCAGATGGACAATAAACCTTACGAGATTTTCACTGGTTTGTCTGACGACGAAGACGGGATACTTCTGCCCCGCTCAATTACAAAGGGCTACATTATTAAGAGCCAGGATTCCGACGGGGTTTCGCGCTACGATTTTCAATACGTGAACAAACGCGGCTACAAAACCACCATCGAAGGGCTTTCGTATAAATTCAACCCGGTTTTCTGGAACTACGCCAAATTAATTTCGGGAACACTGCGGCACGGAATGCCCATTCATAAAGTGGTGGAGCTGGTAACCAGCCTGCAGCTCGATAACGAAACCATTAACTCGTGGAAAGCCGGTGTGGCAAGAGCACTGAAAAAATACATTCCAAACGGGACGCTGGCCGAAGATGCCAAGTGTGCTGAATGCGGCTCGGAAGATGTGGTTTACCAGGAAGGTTGTTTAACCTGCCTCTCGTGTGGAAACTCAAAATGCGGATAATATTCCACTGCCAATAAAATAAAAAACCAGGATTATCAAATAATCCTGGTTTTTTATTGCCCGCTACGAAATGCAACAGGCCAAAATATGATTATAAAGGTCAGGCTTCAATCATCTTTTTGTAATCGTCGGCCGACATTAAATTATCCAGCTCAGAAGGATCATTGAATTTTATTTTTACCATCCAGCCTTTTCCGTAAGGATCTTTATTCACTATTTCAGGCTCATCTTCAAGAGCTTTATTCACTTCTGTTACTTCGCCTCCCACGGGCATAAACAAATCGGAAACTGTTTTTACCGCTTCCACTGTCCCAAAGGTTTCGCCTTTATCGAGCTCTTCGCCTTCGGTTTCAATTTCAACAAAAACAACGTCTCCCAATTCGCCCTGGGCAAAATCGGTTATTCCAACTGTGGCAAAGTCACCATCAACTTTTACCCACTCGTGGTCTTCGGTGTATTTTAAATCTGCAGGTATTTTCATAATAATTACATTTTTTAGTTTTTTTCAAAATTAAAACATTTTCATGAAAACAAAGCCCGAATCCGAAATCGTTTTACCTGATTTTAAACCAGACCGAAAATTTATGCTTCACTTTTCGTATTATTGCACAGGTTGAAATAAATGATTTTGAAAATGTATTCAGAAAAAGTAACATCGATAAAAGCCCTTGACAAGGCCGCCCAAAAACTCGTCGAGCAGTTTCCCGGCCAGCGGATATTCGCCTTTTACGGAAAAATGGGAGCCGGAAAAACAACATTCATCCAGGCTATTTGTAAAGTTTTAGGATCGACTGATAATGTTATCAGCCCCACTTTCGCGCTCATAAATGAATACAAAAGCGCTGAGCAGCATTCCATTTTTCATTTCGATTTTTACCGGATTGAAAGCATGGAAGAAGCATTTGATCTGGGGTACGAAGATTACTTTTACAGTGGTGAATACTGCCTGATTGAATGGCCGGAAAAAATTGAACCGCTTCTTCCCGAAAACTTTGTGGAGGTGAAAATTGAAGCACAGCAAATCGAAAACAGGATCATCACTGCACGGATGGTTTAACCGCTCCGGCAAATTCAGCAAACCCCTATTTTGAAAATTGCACATTTGAATGTAACTTGCTACGCCAATTACAGCAAATAATTAGTACCTATGACAACCCGTAAAGAATCATCAGAAAAGGTTTCGGTTTCAAAAACCATGTTAATGCCCCAGGAAGAAACGCTTGAGATAAAAAGCAGAGGTAAAAAAATGAAAATCGGCATCCCTTCCGACTATTCAAAAGTGGAATACCGGGTTCCGTTAACGCCGCAAGCTGTTGACCTTTTAACCTCGTACGGGCACGAAATTTACATTGAAACCAAAGCCGGGCTGCATGCCAGCTACACGGACGATGATTACCGCAAAGCCGGTGCTGTAATTGTGGAAAAGAAAGAGGAGGTTTTTCAGTGCGAAATCATCTTAAGGGTAGCGCCTTTCAGCACCGACGAAATTGAACTCCTCCGCGGCAATCAAACAGTAATTTCAAATATGCAGATTCAGGCCCACTGCAACGAATCCATACAAAAACTGATGCAAAAAAAGGTGACAACCGTTGCTTTTGAAAACATTGAAAACGAAGATGGTTTCATGCCCGTGGTGCATCAGATGAGCCAGATTGCAGGTGCCACTTCCATTACCATTGCCAGCGAATACCTGAGCAACGCCCACAAAGGGAAAGGTGTTCTTTTTGGCGAAGTAACAGGAATAACTCCTGCCGAGCTGGTGATTATTGGCACCAGCACTGCCGCCGAGTACGCTGCACGGGCAGCACTCTCGCTCGGTATTCTGGTAAAAATTTTCGACACTTCGGTTTACGATTTAAGCAAACTGGAAGAAAAACTCGGGCAGAGAATTTTCACTTCGGTGTTTTACCCCAAGGTTTTGCGCAAGGCGCTTGTATCTGCCGATGCGGTAATCGGGGCCATGTCGTTTAACACTACTCCCAAGTTTAAAGTCTCCGAAGACCTGGTGAAGCAAATGAAAGAAGGCTCGGTGATTATCGACCTGAACGCCAGCCAGGGAGGATGTTTTGAAACGTCGAGATGTACCAATTTAAACAATCCCACCTACGTTAAACATGGGGTGGTGCACTACTGTGTTCCCAATACGCCGTCAATTGTTTCGCGCACGGCATCTATTTCGCTGAGTAATATTCTCATTCCCATTTTACTTGCCATTGGCGAGAGCGGTGGTGTTGACAATTACATTAAAACGTCGAAAGGATTTCGCAAAGGCGTTTACATTTACCACGGAATTTTGACCAACCGCGAAGTGGGCAACCTTTTTAATATTCCATCGAACGATATTAACTTGTTGCTGGCGGTGTTCTGAAATTTCTGCAACCGATTGATACGATTAAAATGTTCAATTCATTAAATAAATTCTACCCTTTTAATAACGACCTGAAGTTAAATCTGCAGTCCATTTCCGGTGTCAGTATCGGGCTATTTTTGTTTCTGCTGTTTTTGCAGCCACTCGATCCTCCTGTTACTGATTTCAACCAAAAATTACTGATAATTGCCGGTTACGGAGTTATTACCCTGATTTTACTTTCATTGATTCGCATATTTGCCCCCTCCATTTTTCCGAAATTATTTTTACCGGAAGAATGGACCCAGAAAAAAGAAATCGTCCTGCACCTCATTTTTCTGGTGCTGAACAGTGTTGCATTTGCCTTTTACACGGCCTATGTTGCCAATATTGAAATTTCTTTTTCGCTTACTGTAAAAATCGTTCTGATTTCACTTTTCCCCACGCTGTTTTTAGTCATTATTTATGAATACCACACGCTGGAATTGCGATTACAACACCTGTTGAATCAAGACAACGACTTCAGTCCGCCGGAAGAAGGAAAAGGAAGCAACGATCTCATCCAATTTGAATCGGAAAACCAGGGTGAACATTTTACCCTCTTTCCCGATCAGATTGTTTTGGTAAGGGCGGCTTCAAACTACATAGAGGTAATTTACAAACAAAAAGATAAAGTGGCCCGCCGGTTAATTAGAAGCACGATGAAAAAAACCGAAAAGCAATTTTCAAATTTTCCATTTCTGATGCGCTGCCACCGTTCTTGCATTGTCAATTCCAATTTTATTCAAAAAGTTCATAAAAGTTCCGACGGCCTAAAATTAAAACTCTATGATTATCCGCGTGAAATTAACGTGTCGCGGCAATATGTGCTTTCTGTTAAAAATGCACTGGAAAATCCGGCCTGACCAGCTCCGGTTGTCCCCTGCCAATGGCTTTCATCCCTAAACTGCCGGAATAACAACATTCTCCTGCCACAAATCCCAAAAATTTTTTTGACTCTGCAATCGATCTTACCTTCATAATAGAAAAAAACAGAATGTCATGAAAATTTTAATGATTTACCCGGAATATCCCGATACGTTTTGGAGCTTTAAACATGCGCTGAAATTTGTATCGAAGAAAGCGGCATGTCCGCCACTCGGATTATTAACCATTGCACCGATGCTTCCGGAAAGCTGGCCGAAAAAACTTATCGACCTCAATGTTGAAAAACTCAGGGGAAAAGACATTTTATGGGCCGATGCCATTTATATAGGTGCCATGTCGGCACAATACAAATCCACAGTTGAAGTGATTCAGCTGTGCAAATCGTTCAACAAAACTATTGTGGCTGGTGGTCCTTTGTTTACAGAAGATTATGAAAAATTTGACGAAGTGGATCACCTGGTGCTCAACGAGGCGGAAATTACACTTCCCCGGTTCCTCGAAGATTTGGAAAACGGTCATCCCCAAAGAATTTACAAAACCGATGAATTTGCCGATATCCGGCAATCGCCAACACCCGATTATTCACTCATAAACCTGAAACAATACTCGTCGAAAAGTATTCAATTTACGCGCGGCTGCCCTTTCAATTGCGAATTTTGCGATATTACGGCACTGCTTGGCCATAAATTGCGAATGAAAACCACGCAGCAAATTTTAACCGAACTCCAGTCTTTATACGATTTAGGGGCCCGTGACGCTATCTTTTTTGTGGATGATAATTTTATCGGAAATAAAAATGTGCTGAAAAACAAACTGCTCCCGCCGCTCATCGAATGGATGAACGCTCACGGAAACCCTTTCTCATTTTCTACTGAAGCATCAATAAACCTGGCAGATGATCCGGAATTGATGAAATTGATGACACGCGCAGGATTTTCCTCGGTATTTGTGGGAATTGAAACGCCGCAGGATTCAAGTTTAATGGAGTGCCAAAAAGCACAAAACCGAAACCGTAACCTGATAGACAGTGTAAAATCCATTCAGGATAACGGGATGGAAGTACAGGGAGGATTTATTGTTGGTTTCGATAGCGACACACCAAATATTTTCAAACAGCAAATTGAATTTATACAGCAAAGCGGAATTATATCAGCTATGGTTGGGTTGCTGAATGCCCCTGCAAAATCGAGATTGTACCAGCGTTTACACAAAGAGGGCCGCATCCTGAACAAAATGACCGGCGACAACACCGATGCCACAATGAATTTTATACCGAAAATGAATAAAGAGGTTTTGGCAAATGGTTACCGCGATGTGATTCGTGGAATTTACGCCGGAAAACCTTTCTATCAGCGTATTCGCACGTTCTTAAACGATTTCAACCCGCAGGTAAAATTCCGCACAAAACTCACCTCCAGTAAAATTCTGGCACTGATAAAATCGGTTTTCATCATCGGCATTTTCGACAGAGACCGGAAATATTACTGGCAGCTGTTTTTCTGGAGTTTGTTTAACCGCCCACAGGTTTTCCCGCTGGCAATTACCTACTCCATTTACGGGTACCATTACCGCCGCGTGTTCAAAAAAATGAATTTCTTTTAACGCTATGCAATAAACTGAAATGCTTACTTTTGAAGTAATATTTTAAACTTGCACCAAATGTGGGCAGAATTGAAAAAATTCAGGGAAGAATACCTTAACCTGAAGTTGGATGAAAACATCAACTATTCAACATTCAGTATGATTTCCATTGTTTGGAATTCTATCAAAATTGAAGGCTGTTCGTTAGACGAAAATGACACCCGGCTATTGCTCGACAAAAATATTACGGCAAAGGGGAAACCGCTTTCTGACCATTTAATGGTAAAAGATCATTTTGAAGCTTTTCGTTTTATAAAACAAGAAGCCGGCAAGCAGCGAAAAATAACACCATACTTTTTAAAAGAAGTAGCATCGCTGGTAATGAAAAATACAGGCGGAATTAATCAAACAGCAATGGGTGAATTTGACACATCAAAAGGCGACTTTCGTATGGCCCAGGTTTATGTTGATAAAAAATATTTTCCTGATTATAAAAAAGTGCCTCGTCTTGTAGAAGAACTTTGCAAAAAAATAAACGATAAAATTGACAAAGTTGAGGATAACGACATTGTTAAACTTGCTGCCGATATTCATTACAACCTTGTAAACATACATCCCTGGGGAGACGGTAACGGAAGGGTTTCGCGTTTAATGATGAATTACATACAACTTTACCACAGCGAACCGCTGATTAAAATTTTCACAGAAGACAGGGCAAAATATATCAAAGCACTGAATGATACGGAAGAAAAAAACAATCCCGACATTTTCAGGGAGTTTATTGCAGCGCAGCAAATGAAATTTTTTAAAACAGAAATTGAAAAATTCAAAAAAAAAGACCGGGATTTTAACTTTCTGTTTTAACAAGTATCGTCATTGAAACCGGCTCGGCTTTCAGCTCTCCTGAAACCGGTTCGCCATGCCCGTCTGCGTTAAACTCATCTCCCTTAACGGCAATCCGGTAATTTCCTTCAGGAAGATCAATCAACGTCTCCTTGCGGTTAGCGTTAAAAATCAGGAGAATTTCTTCCCACGGATCACCCACTTCGCGGCCATAAATACAGTAAGAAACAACACCAATTTTATATTCGGTACAAAATTTAATCTGGTTTTGAATCTGGCTGGCCAATGGCATCCTGAATGCCGGATGGTTTTTCCGCAGTTGAACCAGGTTCCTGAAATAGGTAAAAACGTCGTTATATTTTTCTTTCCGGGTCCAGTCGATTTGGTTCACCGAATCGGGCGATTTGTACGAATTCGGATTTCCACCCTTGGTACGGCAAAATTCAACGCCGGCATGTAAAAACGGAATTCCCTGCGAAGTGAGCACAATGGCACCCGCCAGCTTCACCATTTTGCGCATTTCTTCGTCGCCGGCTTTTGGGCAGCTTGCCTTTAGCTTGTCCCACAGCGTATAATTATCGTGGCACGATGCGTAGTTGACACATTGGGTGGGTTCGGTGGCCCAGGGTTGTTTGGCCGATTCAACATAGTCGTAAACAATTTGCGGATGATGTACCGCTCCCACAATACCAAATTTGACTGACTCCTCACGCAATTCGAGGCCACTAACAAACCCTTTGGTTTTTTTACTGCCGTGGTTGCCTTTCAGTGCATCCCTGAGATCGTCGTTAAAACAGGCCACACCGGGTAATTTCTGGCTGTTACGTTTCACGGCGCGTTTCTCTTCCGGCATCGGGCTTTCGCCGCTGGTCCAGCCTTCGCCGTAGAGTAACATTCCGGGCCTGATTTTATCCAATTCGTCGCGGATAATTTTCATGGTTTCCAGGTCATAAATCCCCATCAGGTCGAACCGGAAACCATCTACATGAAACTCTTTTGCCCAGTATTTCAGCGAATCAACAATAAATTTCCGCACCATAGCCCGCTCGGTGGCTACTTCGTTACCACACCCCGATGCATTGGCAAAACTGCCATCTTTTTTCTGCCGGTAAAAATAGCCCGGCACCGTTTGGTTAAAAACCGATTCTTTGGTAAAAAAAGTATGGTTGTAAACCGCATCGAGAACAACTCCGATTCCGTTGGCATGAAGAGCCTGAACCAGCTTTTTCAACTCTTTAATCCGAACTGTTCCATCATACGGATTGGTAGCGTAGGAACCTTCCGGCGCATTGTAATGCAAAGGATCGTATCCCCAGTTGTATTTTTCGAGTGGTTTTTCTTCATCAACAGTATAAAAATCGTACACCGGCAGCAGGTGAACATGGGTAATTCCCAGTTCTTTCAGATGTGACAAACCCGTGGCTGCACCACCCGGGGTTTTGGTTTTTTCTTCAGTAAAACCTAAAAATTTGCCTTTATGCTGAATGCCGGATGATTCGGAGATGGAAAAATCACGCACGTGTGTTTCATATATTACGGCATCGGTAAATTTTTTCAATTCCGGTCCCTGGTCGTTTTGCCAGTTTTCAGGATTTGTTTTTTGCGGATTAAAAATTATTCCCCGCTTGCCATTCACACCAACACAACGGGCGTACATATCCGGCGTTTCGGCCAGCCACTCACCATCGTTAATCCGGAAAGTGTAAAACCTGCCCTCGTAATCGCCCATCAAAACAGTTGACCAGGTACCGTCACCAGTGGCCTGCAACTGGGTTTTGTGAAAAGCTTCCCCGGTTAATCCATCTTTATAAAGCCTGAACTCTACCATTTTTGCCGTTGGCGCCCAAATTTTTATGGTTGTTTTTTCAGGTGTCCAGAACACCCCCAGGTCATCTCCTTTGTACGAGGGGTAAATTGAAAAATCGATATGGTTAAATTTCCAGTCTCTCATTAAAACTTAAATAATGTTTTCCTTAAAAATACACTTTTTGTGCCCAGTCGTTTCCCTTCCACTTCTTTAACCAACACACTCGCTTTAGGTAGTTTTTTAAGGGTTTTATCGTGTGAATAAAAACGGTTTAAATCAATTTTTAAAGAATGACTTTGCCCTCTATCCAAATACAACGGATAAAATGAAGCATTATTGGTTCCTTTAAGCTTGAATTTCCGTTTATACCATATACTGCTGAGAACCAGCAATGGGCGGTCGATGTCAACCGCAGTATTGCCTTCGTTTGTAACAGTCAGCATAAGTTCATCAGGATAATACAAGCGATCTTTCACCAGGGCAATACTCACCTTTTTCCTTTTGATGAACGGCCTTCCTTTTATTTGCGAAAAAGCGGGCAACTTCACAAAATAGAATAACGCCACTATTGCGGCTACAAACATCAGCAAAAGCCACAGAAGTTTGTGTCCTTCGGGGCCGATTTCGTTTTGAGCCCAAAGTGGTTGCGTTAATATTGTCAGAAAAATCAGAATCAAAAGCCTTTTCATCCGCTGCATTTTGCGACAAAAATAGCAGAATTTTTTTGAAACATGGAGTTAAGTTATCAACCACCGGCAAGCCGCTAATATCCAGAAGCGTAAGACGTTTCGGCAATTTGAAACCTGGGCAGGTTTTTATCTCTAATCTCTAACTTTTTACTTCATAATCAGTTAAAATATTTCTTTGACGCAACCTTTTCTCAAATTTTATAGTCTGATTTAAAAACATTTTCAGCCATGAAAAAAATTCTGTCTCTTTCACTGGTTTTTGCGCTAACATTGGGAATTATTTCTTGTAAAAAAGAAAGCGAGGAAGAGCCCGAACGGGTTTTCACAAAAACGGTTGAACGAAATTTCTCGAACGAGTTTGAAGAAGATTTAATTCAAAAAGCTGAAGCTTATTATCCGCCGCGCGATTCGGTAGTTGAGGCTGCCTATTCGCAAATGGAAATACCGGCTTCAAAATACTGGTTCTATTCTTCGTTCGACGGAATTTATATTCCCTACGCAATTACAAAAGAGGCTGTGGAATACTACTCAAATTTAATCGACCAATTCAATGCAAACAAGTCGGATAGTTTTTTCCAGACCGCGGAATTAGTCTATTCGGCTTCGGTTGAATTTCATGAAAATTACCTTTCGCCTTCAGCCAACTCCCGGGGAGAACCGGTTACACCGGAAGAATTTGAATCGGTTTACGTAGTGAAACTTATTCTGGAATGGGAACAGTACTGCGGACCGGTTTGCGCTATGTGGATAAATAAAGAACGCATTGCCGTATTTGATGAGACCGGCCAACTGCTCGATGTATTTTTGGACGGTCCCATTCCCGTTCCGGTATCGTAAATCACACGGCATCGATGGTGGTTGCAGGCATCCTGATATTTTTTGCTACGCTTGAGTCTGCATTCGGAATTTGTGTAGGCTGCATCATTTATACCTATTTTATTCTGCCATTGTACAAATAAACCTCACTTAAATTTACGGGAATAAAACCCGTTTTTCCCATCATTCAATTCACACCAGATGGAAAACTGATGCGGGGTTTGTTTCGCCGGCAGTCGTGTCCTGTTAACATGGGCAAATTCCACCGGCCAAAGGATGTAAGTTTCACCTGCGCGGAGGTTCATCCCGGTGAGTTTGTAGTAGCCGTTCACCGTCATTTCTGCATTCAGGTAATCGATGGTATCGTGGTTGGAGACTGTGAATTTTTCGCCGTCAAAAGTTACCAACGCATTCAGTTTTACCAGCGATTCGGATTTTTCTTTTCCGGGACGAAGGACAAAAATAAGCAGGACAATGGTTACCAGAACGGAGGCGATTAACGATATTTTGGTTTTTGGTTTGTTCACTTAGTGCACCTTTATTTTAAATCCTGAAAAAATTCTCCAACCGAAAGAATGCGCTCACTGTTTCTTTTATTAAATAACAGGTGTTCAAAATCTCTCTTTTTTTTGTCTAAATCAACTGTTTCTAAGGTTTTGAACACTTCATTTTTTAATTCCCCAAGATTATGAATATTTAGGGTTTCAGCATATATTTTTGAAATGAGGCGTTTTCTCTTATTTCTGCAGGGAAAGAAGTTTTTTATCAATTCAAGTTGCATCATAAGTTATATGTGCTTTTCAATAAATTCACTCTTTTTTGGAGAACTTTACTTTTAAATTTTGATAAATAATTTTCCAATCGCTGGAGGTTGAGTTCATCCAGTAAAAAATCCTCGTCAAGTCGTAAATCTTCCATTTCCTGTTCTGTATTGTAAAAGGGATAGAGATACAGCAGGTCCAGCAAAGCTTTTTCGGAAAGGGCGAGCTGTAGTGAATGTCCATTCTCAATAGGTTTAATATCATAACCAAACATCAGTTTCTCCCGAACACTTTTGTATTCGTACTCACCGAATTCATTTTGGAAACTTGCTGTTTTAAGCGAGGTAACGCTTGTAATCTGCATCACTGCTTCAGGAATAATCCCGTAAAATGCCAGGGCGGTATGCAAACTAATGTATGAAGGACGATAAATACGGTTTGCAAAGAACAGGGTAAAATCAGGTTTGCTTTTGTACTCAGGAAATGTGTAATACCCCTGTCGTAAACAGTCGTAAATCGAATCAGAAGGCCTTTTTTAACCCAACGGACAAAATTGTTCCTGTCAAAATCCGACTTTCAGGCATAAACCTGGTGCGTATTAAAATACCCCAAATCAAACATCCTGTTTTTAAATTCCAGGTAATTCATCAGCTTTTATAATCTGCTGCCAGCTTATTTGTTTCTATTTTGCATTAAAAATAGTCGCCACGATCGATCTTCAGGAAAAGACAATACACTACCGTCCTGCTGAAATTCAGCAGGAAACAATTGTGATATTTTAAATTTACATAGGTTTTTTACTTTGGTTTTTTCCTGAATTCACGAGCAGGACATCTCAAATTCATGGCACTTAATATCGTGTTTGGATATTCTGGGTTAAAATTTGCTCTATCAGGAGTTTATCAGAAAATATCATGGATTTTAGATAACTCAAAATACCTGCAATTATTGATCTTATTGTGAATCCATGATCTTTAAGATAATGTTGTATCGCTTTTTGCTTGTATGTAAACTGGTTAATGATGTTGGCAATTTGCATTAACTGATAATAATTTTTGGTAGCATTAAAATTTGTTCTTGAAAACTTATGCTGTAAACCGTAATCATTATTTTTCTGGTTATTAAA